>CANBUF010000032.1 GCA_947372575.1 Alcaligenaceae bacterium
GTTTGTAATGATGCAACCGTCAAGGGCGGTACCTACTATCCGCTGACAGTTAAAAAGCATCTGCGTGCGCAAGAAATTGCTGAGCAAAATAATCTGCCTTGCATCTACCTCGTCGATTCAGGTGGTGCAAACCTGCCGCAGCAAGATGAGGTGTTTCCCGATCGTGATCATTTTGGCCGAATCTTTTATAACCAGGCCAATATGTCTGCAAAAGGTATCGCACAAATTGCCGTTGTAATGGGTTCTTGTACCGCGGGTGGTGCTTATGTTCCGGCGATGAGTGACGAGTCGATTATTGTGCGCCAGCAAGGTACGATTTTTCTGGGTGGACCGCCTTTGGTTAAGGCAGCAACAGGTGAGGTGGTGACGGCTGAAGACCTGGGGGGTGGTGATGTGCACACTCGCCTGTCTGGTGTGGTTGATCATCTGGCGACAAATGATTTTCATGCGTTGAAACTTGCACGAGATGCAGTCGCCAGACTGAATCGCCAAAAGCCGCAGGGGATGCAGTTACGCGATATCGTGCCACCCAAATATGATCCTCAGGAAATCAACGGCATTATCCCGCATGACACGCGTAAACCTTACGATGTGCGTGAAATCATTGCACGCATTGTCGATGGTTCTGAGTTTGATGAATTCAAAGCAAGATTTGGCACGACGCTGGTGACAGGCTTTGCACATATTTACGGCATGCCTGTTGGGATTGTGGCGAATAATGGCATCCTGTTTTCGGAGTCTGCACAAAAAGGTGCTCACTTTATTGAGCTCTGTGCGCAACGCAAAATCCCACTGGTGTTCTTGCAAAACATCACTGGTTTTATGGTGGGGCGCAAATACGAAAACGAAGGAATCGCCCGGCATGGCGCCAAGATGGTGACTGCGGTCGCAACAGCCGCAGTGCCAAAATTCACAGTGCTAATTGGTGGTTCGTTTGGTGCAGGCAATTACGGCATGTGTGGGAGGGGATTTTCACCACGCTTGTTATTCATGTGGCCCAATGCGCGTATCTCAGTGATGGGCGGGGAGCAGGCTGCAAGTGTCCTTGCCACGGTCAAGCGCGAGGGAATCGAGTCCAGAGGTGGCAGCTGGACTGCAGAAGAAGAGCTTGCCTTTAAGGCACCTATCCAAGAGCAGTATGAACATGAAGGCCATCCTTACTACGCGAGCGCGCGGCTCTGGGACGATGGCGTCATCACACCCGCCGATACGCGACGGGTATTGGGCCTTGGCTTATCCGCATCTTTGAATGCACCGATTGGTGATACACGCTTTGGCGTGTTTCGCATGTAGACAGAAGTCATAAGCGAAAGGAAATCATATGTTCACCACACTGCTGATTGCTAACCGAGGCGAAATCGCCTGTCGTGTTGCAACGACTGCGCGCAAGATGGGGATACGTACAGTCGCCGTGTTTTCAGATGCGGATGCCAATTCCAAACACATTGCATTATGTGATGTCGCTGTGCGTATCGGTGCTGCACCCGCACGCGACAGTTATTTAAAAGCCGAGGTGATCCTGCAGGTTGCTATCGAACAGGGTGCGCAGGCGATTCATCCGGGCTATGGATTTTTATCTGAAAATAGAGCATTTGCCGAGGCCTGTGCGCAGGCCGGCGTGATTTTTGTTGGTCCACCTGCTGGGGCGATTGCCGCCATGGGTAGCAAGTCTGCTGCCAAAACCCTGATGGCAGAAGCGGGCGTGCCACTGGTCCCGGGCTATCACGGAGACAATCAGGATCCTGTGTTTCTTCATCAGCAGGCGGACTTGATTGGTTATCCTGTCCTGATTAAGGCGAGTGCGGGTGGTGGTGGCAAAGGCATGCGTGTTGTCAGCCACTCTCAGGAATTCGATGACGCACTCATTTCTTGCAAACGTGAAGCGCTTTCGAGCTTTAGCGATGAGCATGTGTTGCTTGAGCGCTACTTGCAAAAACCACGCCATATCGAAATCCAGGTGTTTGCCGACCAGCATGGGCATTGTGTCTATTTGTTTGAGCGGGATTGTTCGGTGCAGCGCCGCCATCAGAAAGTGATCGAAGAGGCACCTGCCCCGGGCATGACACCCGAGCGACGGCGTGCCATGGGCGAGGCAGCAATTGCCGCGGCCCGTGCGGTGAACTATGTGGGTGCAGGTACGGTGGAGTTCATCGTTGAGCCTGATGGGCGGTTTTATTTTATGGAAATGAACACGCGTCTGCAGGTTGAG
Organism: Alcaligenaceae bacterium; assembly: GCA_947372575.1. The sequence continues at coordinate 2,210 of CANBUF010000032.1, forward strand.
CATCCGGTGACTGAAATGATCACAGGTCTGGATCTGGTCGAATGGCAATTGCGCGTCGCGGCTGGTGAGACATTGCCTTGTTCGCAGGAACAGTTGCAGTACGCCGGCCATGCGATCGAAGCGCGACTGTATGCCGAAAATCCTGATACCGGATTTTTGCCTTCGGTGGGAACCCTGTCCTATCTTTCGTTCCCTGCGCATTGTGCGTTTGCCAATGCAGACATTCGTGTCGATGGTGGCGTGCGGACCGGCGACGTGATCTCACCATTTTATGATCCCATGATTGCCAAAGTGATCGTGCGGGGTGCAGATCGTGACGAGGCCCGGGCGAGAATGTTGCAGGTGCTCGCACATACCCATGTTGTGGGCGTGCATACCAATGTGGCATTTTTGAGCCGTCTGATGTTGGATGCTGCCTTTGCTGCGAGCGATCTGGATACCGGACTCATTGAGCGTCAGCGCGCCACGTTGCTGCCACCGGTACCGGCTGCGCGTAAAGAGGCGCTTGCGCTCGCGACTGCCGCTATCTTGCTGACAGAGCAGGGCACGCAAGATCACGATCCCTGGTCTCTGGTGGATGGGTGGCGGATGAGCGGGACTTATCAGCGTGAGCTAACCTGGATGGATGGCGAGCATGCCAGAGTGGTGCGTATGCATCAACACACTTTGCAGGGAGAAGAGCCGCGCAGGCAGCTGGAAATCGACGGTGTTTTTCATGTTGTGTCATGGCGCGAGCTACCGGACGAACAGGCAGGGAGCTTGAGACTGGAGGTCATGCTCGATACGGTCCTCGTGACTGGGCTCGTTGTGCGGCGCGATGAGCGCGTTCAGGTCTTTGAGTCGGGTTGTTCAACGGCGCTGGTGTTACGCGATGCGCTGGCCCATGCCGCAGATCAAGAGCTGGAGCATGCGGGTGGACTGACTGCGCCCATGCCTGGCAAAATCATTGCCATCAATGTTGAGGCGGGGGCACGCGTCAAGCGCGGGCAAGCGCTACTTGTCATGGAGGCCATGAAAATGGAGCACACTATTCATGCCCCTGTTGACGGCATCGTTGAAGAAATATTTTTTATCGTAGGGGATCAAGTCGCCGATGGTTCGGTATTGGTGAGTTTGGATGAGGCTGGCGAAATTAAATAAAGCTGAATGAGTTGTCGAGATCGCATTTTGGGCGTAGAGTAAAATCACATTAGGCGTTTTCAGCCACGATTTTTTAACAGGAGCCTACATCATGTTTGATATTCTGGTTTACCTGTTTGAGAACTACTACACCCCCGAGGCCTGTCCATCGGCAGAGGTGCTGGCCAAACGACTCGCTGCGGCGGGATTTGAGCATACCGACATCGACGAGGCGCTCGGCTGGCTGGTTGGCCTGGCCGAAACCACCGAACAGTGTGTGGGTCTTTCGCAGTCCCCCGGCAGCGGCACCCGCGTCTATGCGGATTGCGAACAACAATTCCTGGGCGCTGACTCGATCGGATTCATTACGTTTCTCGAGGTCACCGGCGCGTTATCACCCGCCCTGCGCGAAATCGTGATCGACCGGGCGATGGCGACAGCTGCGACTCCGATGTCCCTGCAAAAAATCAAGATTATTGCCTTGATGGTGTTGTGGAGCCAGGAGTCCGAGGTCGATCACCTGATCCTCGAAGAACTGTTGCGCGACGACGAAGACCGGCTGTTGCACTGATAGGCGGTCTTAGCGTTGCGGTACATCGGTCGATTTGCTCCTAGCCCAAGCGGCCCCCTGCATCTGGGGTCCGCTGTGGCTGCTGTCGCGAGTTATGTCGATGCGCGCGCGCACGGTGGAAAATGGCTGGTACGCATGGAAGATCTTGATACGCCACGTGTCGTGCCAGGCGCAGCCGATTACATCCTGCAACAATTAAAAGCACTCGGCATGGCATGGGAAGGGGATGTTATTTATCAATCTCGTCGATTGCCTGCCTATCAGGCGGCATTTAACATCCTTCTGTCGTTAAATCTCGTTTATCCCTGCTCGTGTACGCGTCGTGAGATTGCCGATTCTGTGCTGAGATTGCCTGCCGGACAGGCTGGCACAGAGCGTCCTTACCCTGGAACATGCCGCACGGGGCTCCAGGAGGGCCGTCAGGCGCTTTCCTGGCGCCTGCGGGTGCCTGAGGGTATTGTGGGCTTTAAAGACCGCTGGGCGGGCGCTCAGAAGCAAAATGTAGCGCAGGTGGTGGGCGATTTTGTCATTAAACGCGCAGATGGCATCTGGGCCTACCAATTAGCCGTCGTCGTCGACGATGCTAAGCAGGGTGTGACGCATATCGTACGGGGTGAAGATTTACTCAGCAGTACGGCACGCCAACAACAGTTAGCCACCCTATTGCGCGTGCCGGCGCCCCAGGTGTTGCATGTTCCGCTGGTGCTGGACGAAGCAGGCCAAAAACTATCCAAACAAAATGGCGCAGCAGCGCTTGACCTCACGCAGCCACTGGAAATCCTCCAAAAAACCTGGGAAACGCTTGGGTTTGAACGTTTGCCGGTATTTAATATCGAAGAATTCTGGGCGCAAGCCACGCGCGTTTGGGTACAACGCTTGAGTCGTGCTAACTTGCACGGCATCAATTAGTGCTCTTATGATCCGCGCTAGGAAGGTCTGACGTGTTGAGTTGGGCAGGATAATTTTTCTGAAGAGCTGTCTCTGGATAAGAATGACTAAAACTTTGATCATTGCTGAGAAACCCTCAGTTGCACTCGATATCTCGCGTGCGTTGGGTGGTTTCACTCGTGAAGGCGACTACTTTGAGAGCGAGCACTATGTGCTTTCTTCCAGTGTGGGTCACTTATTGAGCCTGATTGCTCCAAATGATCCCGTCAAGGGTAAGTGGAGCTTTACGCATTTGCCGGTTATCCCACCAGCATTCGAGATTAATCCCTCGGACAAGAAAGCCAACGAACGCCTCAAAATGCTAGTCAAACTGATCAAGCGCAAAGATGTCAGCGCACTGATCAATGCCTGTGACGCCGGACGTGAGGGTGAATTGATTTTTCGCTACATCCAGCAATACTCGGGGGTGAGCAAACCGGTCGAGCGTTTGTGGTTGCAGTCGATGACGCAGGATGCGATTCGCGAGGCGTTCAACAACTTGCGTACGGACGACATGATGAAGCCGCTCGAGGCGGCAGCCCGGTCGCGCGCTGAAGCTGACTGGCTGGTCGGAATTAATGGCACACGTGCCATGACCGCGTTCAACAGTAAAGATGGTGGATTTTTTAAGACCCCCGTTGGCCGTGTCCAGACGCCGACACTCACCATCGTGGCTGAGCGCGAAGAAAAAATCCGGCATTTTGTGCCGCGTGATTACTGGGAAGTGCGTGCAACATTTGTTGCCGCCGCAGGGCTCTACGAAGGGCGCTGGTTTGATCCCAAGTTCACAAAGAATCCGGCAGATCCTGAGCAGCGGGAGTCGCGCTTGTGGATCGAAGCCGCAGCCAAAAGTGTGGTGGCCGCTTGTCGCGCGCAGCCTGGCACCGTGACTGAAGAGTCCAAGCCCAAGACAGAAATATCGCCTGCGCTATACGACCTGACATCGTTGCAGCGTGAGGCCAATGGCCGCTTTGGATTTTCAGCCAAGACGACCTTGTCGCTTGCGCAAAGTTTGTATGAGCGTCACAAAGCACTAACCTATCCGAGAACCGATTCACGTTATCTGCCAGAAGACTATATCAATACAGTCAAGGACGCGATCGCCGGGATTGCAGAGGGTCAGGGCGTGATTCGCGGGCTCGCACCGCACGCGGCAATGATTACCAAAAATGCCTGGGTCAAGCCTAACCGTCGCATTTTCGATAACAAAAAAGTATCAGATCACTTTGCAATTATTCCAACGTTGCAAATTCCTAAAGAATTGAGTGAGGCAGAGGCCAAGCTTTATGATTTGGTCGTCAAACGATTCCTCGCGGTGTTTTTCCCCGCGGCTGAATACCGTATGACGACGCGGATCACGACTGTCGCGGCGCATCAGTTCAAAACCGAAGGCAAGGTGCTGGTCGCGCCCGGTTGGCTGGCAGTCTACGGACGTGAGGTCCAGGACGAAGACGCCATGCTGATCGCAGTGGCCGAAGGCGAGACGGTACGCACCGAAGACGTTGAGTCTGTGGGTTTGGCGACCCGTCCTCCGGCCCGCTACAACGAAGGTACTTTGTTGTCGGCGATGGAGGGTGCAGGCAAGCTGGTCGAAGACGAAGAGCTGCGTGAAGCGATGTCCGCAAACGGACTGGGCACACCAGCTACGCGTGCCTCAATTATTGAAGGCCTGATCAACGAAAGTTATTTGCGTCGCGAAGGGCGAGACCTGGTGCCGACTGCCAAGACGCGTCAGCTCATGACGTTGCTCAATGGCCTGGGCGTAAAAGAACTGACCTCGCCGGAATTGACCGGTGAATGGGAGCACAAGCTCAAGCAGATCGAGCAGGGCGCGTTACAGCGCCAGGCTTTTATGCTCGAAATTGCACAGATGACGCAGGTCATCGTCAAGCGCGCCAAAGAATACGATCGCGATACTGTCCCGGGTGACTATGTAACGTTGTCGATCCCCTGCCCGAAGTGCGGGGGCGTCGTGAAGGAAAACTATCGCCGCTATGCATGCACGGCGTGCGACTTTTCGATTGGCAAACACCCTGGTGGCCGTACGTTTGAGCCCGCTGAAGTCGAAACCCTGATGATCGACAAACACATCGGTCCATTGCAAGGTTTTATCAGCAAGATGGGACGTCCGTTTGCTGCGATTCTCAAGCTCGATGGTGAGTCCAAGCTGGAGTTTGATTTTGGTCAGCGAGACGAAGAGTCCAATGAGCCTGTGGACTTTTCTGGCCACACGCCGCTGGGCGCGTGTCCGAAATGTGCCGCGCGGGTGTTTGAACACGGGATGAGTTACATCTGCGAAAAGTCTGTCGGACCAGATCGCAACTGCGACTTCCGCTCTGGAAAAGTGATTTTGCAGCAGGAAATCAGTGCAGAGCAAATGTCAAAATTACTGACGTCGGGCAAGACGGACTTGCTCGAAGGCTTTGTCTCAAGTCGGACCAATCGCAAGTTCAAGGCTTATTTGTCGCGCGGTGCAGACGGTAAGGTGAGTTTTGAGTTTGAAGCGCGTCCGGAAAAAGCGGGTGGCAAGACCACGGGTCGGGGTGCTGCGAAGACGGCTACAAAAACAGCTGCCAAAACAGCAACCAAAACCGCGGTTAAGAAATCAACTAAAACGGAAACTAAAACCGCTACAAAGGCCGTTAAAAAAACAGCCACTAAAAAAGCGACAAAGACAGCGACGAAAACTGCAGTGAAGAAAGCCACTAAAACCGCCACTAAAACGACCGCCAAGAAAGCGGTAAAAAAAGTGGCAGCGAAAGTTGTTGATACTGAATAAATTCGACGCCATGATTCTGGAGGTTTGAATGAGTGTGCATGCAGAGGTTAAACGCATCACGGTGCCCCAACTCAAAGCGTGCAAGGGTCAGCGCAAAATTGTTGCGCTGACCGCGTACAACATTTCAACCGCGCGCATTATTGATGACTATCTGGACTTTGTGCTGGTGGGTGATTCAACGGCGATGGTGGCCTATGGCTTGCCAGACACGTTGTCGATTACGCTTGAACAAATTGGTCAGCACACTGCGGCGGTCGTGCGTGGTACGCAACACGCATGCGTGGTGGCTGACATGCCGTTTGGCAGCTATCAGGAATCGGTTGCGCAGGCATTTCGCAGCGCAGCCTATCTGCTGAGTCAGGGGGCCGATGCCGTCAAGCTTGAGGGGGGTGCAGTGATGGCCGAGACGGTGCAATATCTCGTGAACCGCGGCATCCCTGTCATGGCGCACGTTGGTCTGATGCCTCAGTACGTCAATGCAATGGGTGGCTACCTCGCTCAGGGTCGCACTCCTGAGTCTGCGGCACGGATCCTTGCGGATGCGCAGGCGCTCGAAGCGGCCGGTGCGTTTGCCGTCGTGCTCGAAGGTGTCGCGCAGGACCTGGGTGCAGTGCTGACCGAAAAGCTTTCGATCCCAACGATCGGCATTGGCGCTTCGGTCGCTTGTGATGGGCAGATCCTCGTCACAGAGGATATGCTCGGACTGAGCGGTGAGCGCGTGCCAAAATTTGTTAAACGCTATACGAATCTTGAAGAGGTCATGCGCCAGGCCGTGCAAAGATATGCGGACGAAGTGCGTGCCGGAAAATTCCCCGAGCCACAACATTGCTTTGCTGTGAAACCCCACTGATTTTGACTGAAACACATGACGACTATTGAAAAGCCCTGGCATATCGTACGAACCTCTACCGTGCATGGGAAAGGCGTGTTTGCCGCACGGGCGATTCCTGCAGGTACCAAAATTATTGAGTACGGTGGCAAGACAATCAGCGCCAAAGAAGCCGATCGTCGCCATCCGACCAACCCCGATGATCCGTTCCATACGTTTTTCTTTTCACTGGGCTCAGGCAAAGTGATTGATGGCAATGATGAAGGGAACGAAGCACGCTGGATCAATCATGCCTGTGAGCCGAATTGCGAGAGCCTGGAAAGCAAGGGTGGAAAGCGCGTATTTATCATGGCCAAGCGTGATATCAAGCGTGGCGAAGAGCTTAATTATGACTACGGGCTATCCATCGAAGGTGAAAAGCTGACCAAGAAAATCAAGGCAGAGTATCTGTGCCGGTGTGGTGCTGAGAGCTGTCGCGGGACAATGCTGGCGGTGCCTGACAAAAAGAAAGCAGGCAAAACAAAAAACTTGCTAAAACCAGGCAAGAACTAGGCAAGAACTAGGCAAGAACTAGGCAAGAACTAGGTCATGCCGGGTGCGATGAGTTGCCACCAGGCCAGACCCAGTGCACTGACGGCACCCAACGTCAGGATGGTTCTGAGCCTGAAGACCCAGCTTGGGATAAGGCCGGGGACTTTGCGCATCAGCATGCTGTCGAGCAGCCATTGCAGAGCGAGACCGGACATCAGCATGCGCAGACCGATTTCGGGAGATACCAGCGTCGCAAACCACCCAATCAGGGCTGGTACAACACTCCAGACAAACATCATGTTGCGCGGAGCAGTCGCCGACGCATGCACGGCAATCCCCCACCATAGCGCACCGACAAAGCTTAGAATCAACGCGCCGTACATCACCAGTGTGACGATGGCCGCTACGGGTGTAAAACCTGTATCAATGAAGGTCGATAGGGCGAGCCCCCAGAAGGGAAGCAAGCCCAGCAGGCCAGGAATCAGGGCGCCAGGGGGAATGCGTGTAGGAAGTTGACCCAGCGCGTTCGGGTCTTTTGCGGCATCAAGTAGATCAGACATAGACGTTATCTTACCAAGATAAAATGTGACGATGGAACTTAGACATATTGCGATGACGGCGCTTTGTCTCAAGGGCTGGGATCAAAAAGCTCAGTTGCTCGGACAGATGACACAGGACACGTTCGTGGAGGCGAATGCTGTCCTCGCGCCCATGGCTGCGATCCCGGGTCGGCCCGCATTAGATCTGGTGGAGCCTGCCGCGTTGAAGCAGCGTAGTGTTCACACACTTGTTGGCCGTGCCTCACTGATCCATGCGCTCGCGCATATTGAATTCAATGCAATCAACTTGGCGCTTGATGTGGTGTGGCGCTTTCCTGGCATGCCAGAAGCGTTCTATCGCCAATGGGCAGGTGTCGCGCAGGAGGAGTCCCTGCATTTTTCACTCTTGCATGCACATCTACAGACACTGGGCTATGGCTACGGAGATTTTCCCGTCCATGACGGCTTGTGGGAGATGGCCGAGCGTACAAAGGATGATCCTTTAGCAAGAATGGCGCTTGTCCCGCGCACGCTCGAGGCGCGTGGACTTGATGCCTCTCCACTCGTGAGGCATAAACTTGCAAGTGGCGGAGATCCGAAGGCCGCGGCGATTGTCGACATTATTTTGCGTGATGAAATTGGCCACGTTGCAATAGGTAACACCTGGTATCGCTGGCTGTGCGCGCAGCGGGGTCTGGATCCTGTCGCGACCTTTGCCCAGTTGGCGCGGAACTATTCTGCTCCGATTTTAAAAGGTCCATTTAATCTCGACGCACGTCGCGCAGCTGGATTTGAAGAAGAGGAGCTGCAGGTGCTGGGCTTGCCATATTGATAGTTGATAGGCAATCGCTTAAATAAACGGAGGAGTGAGGACATAAAAAAACCCCAGTAGGTCAATACTGGGGTCTATCCACACATGACAAACAATGACAATCGATCAGGCTGCAGCCTTGAGGGTTTCTGTTTGTTTGAGATGGCGGTTCAGTGCGCTTAATACGGCCTTGAAAGAGGCGGTCACGATATCGCGATCGATCCCGACGCCAAAGCCTGTGGCTGCCTCGCCAACCCGTGCTTCAACATAACAAGCGGCGCGTGTGTCCGTTCCGGTACCAATCGCATGCTCGTGATAATCCATGATGCGCACAGGTAATCCGAGGCAGTCTACAAAGGCCGAAATCGCACCGTCGCCTGAACCGGTCAGTGTCTGGCGCTTGCCGTCGACTTCAAACTCGGCTTCGATCGTAAAGTGCTGACCTTGCTCTGCTGTCGGTTCACCCGTTATGCGATGCTTGATCAATGCC
>CANBUF010000033.1 GCA_947372575.1 Alcaligenaceae bacterium
TAGAAGCTGCCAAACGGGCATCGGTTGCGGCCGAAAAAGCGTCCATCGCTGCCAAAAGCAGCGCAGTGGCCGCAAAAGTAGCTGGGTTTGAAAAAGTCATTGAGGCCGCCGAGGCAGCAGCCATGGCAGCGGGTGCGGCCGCTGAGGCCGCAATAGAGGCTGCTGCAGCGGCCTCAGCCTCAGCTTCAGCTGCTGCTTCGGCTGTCGCGCACCAGGCCGAAGAATCCTCCATACATGCCTCTGCTGAAGCTGCTGAGGCGACCAGACGGGCTGCTGAGTTCGCTGCCGAGGCCGTCAGGATGTCCAATCTCGCTTCAGAATCCGCACGTAAGGCGAGGGATCACAATTAAACGCCTCTCTGGTGATTGACTGATTAGGCCGTTGCATTCCAAAAATGACCTTAACATCAGCATGATCCTTGGCCTGGAATGTCATCGAATCCGTATATATGCGCTAGAATAAGAATCGTTATCGTTTAGCGCTCTATATAGACTTCTCGCAATGGAACAACTGCATCTCGCCAGAATTGGTCGGCCCTATCGCATTATTGCTGTGCGACATAGTGCCGATATGCCTGAGTGTGAGCGCCAGCTCAACGAACTCGGGTTTCTGCCCGGAGAGCAGATTGTGTTGCTCAGGCGCGCAATGCCGGGTGCGGATCCTTTAGTGGTACGCATCGGCATGTCGACCTTTGCACTCAGGGCTGCTGAGGCTGCCTGTATTGATATTTCTCCCGAGTCCCAACATGAATGAATCGCGTGTCTATCTCCACGCTACCGGCCCCTTGGTTGCGTTGGTAGGTAATCCGAACTGCGGCAAAACGGCACTCTTTAATCGTCTGACTGGCAGTCGTCAAAAAGTCGCGAATTATGCCGGTGTGACGGTTGAGCGTAAAGAAGGCCGACTGAGCACCCCAAAGGGTAAAACCTTACGAATTCTGGATTTACCCGGCACGTATAGTTTGTATCCGCGTTCACTGGATGAGCGTGTGACCTGTGATGTGCTGGCCGGGCGCGCGCTCGGAGAAAAACTCCCGGATCTTGTTGTTTGTGTGGTGGATGCCACCAATTTGCGCCGTAGTCTGCGCCTTGTACTGGCTGTGCAACGACTGAATATACCCTTTATCGTTGCCTTGAATATGTCTGATGAGGCCCGAGCCCGCGGCATTCACGTCAACGAGGCCGCACTGTCCCAAGAACTCGGGGTCGCAGTGGTGTCGACTGTCGCTATTCAGGCCAACGGCGATAGGGACTTACGAAAACTACTGGACAATCCAGCAATCTGGCAGCATCACGTAGATATTCTTGCTGCAGAGGATACCGTGCCGCCCCAGATCCAGCTTGACCATGAGCGGGTCCAACAGATACTGACTCATCTGGATCTTGATCACGTCACACCCGACGAAAAAAGTGAACGCATGGATCGCGTTTTATTGCATCCTGTTTTTGGCCCGCTTTTACTTGTTGTGCTTTTGTTTGTTATTTTTCAGGCAATGTTCAGTTGGGCAGCCGTTCCAATGGAATGGATTAAAGAGTCGACAGTATTTTTGTCTGAACTTGTGGTGCAGTGGCTCCCGGATAACTGGTTGCGCAGTCTGATTGTGGATGGCGTGATTGCAGGTGCAGGCTCCGTAGTCGTTTTTTTGCCGCAGATCCTGATCCTGTTCGGATTCATCTTGCTGCTTGAGGAGTCTGGTTATTTGCCTCGGGCGGCTTTTTTGCTGGACCGCCTGATGGGATCGGTTGGTCTGTCTGGCCGCTCCTTTATTCCTTTGTTGTCCAGCTTCGCATGTGCCATCCCGGGGATTATCGCTATTCGAACGATTCCCAATGCGCGTGACCGCACCGTGACCATGCTGATTGCGCCACTCATGACCTGTTCTGCCAGGCTACCCGTTTACGCATTGCTGATTGCGGCCTTTATTCCGCAGAGAATGGTGCTGGGAGTGCTGGAGCTGCAGGGCGTGGTCATGTTCGTGCTGTATCTGGCTGGCATTCTTGGGGCAATGGGTGTTGCCTGGGTGCTTAAGCGTTTTACAGCAGCCGGACGCCATGTTCGCCCCTTGATGATGGAGTTGCCAACTTACCGAGTGCCGCAGCTGCGTAATATTGCATTGGGTTTGTGGCAACGCGCCAGATTATTTATGAGCAGGGTGGGCGGCGTGATTATGACCATGACACTTGCGTTGTGGTTTCTGGCAAGTTTTCCTGGCGCACCTGAGGGGGCTCTGGGAGCTCCGATTGAATACAGTTTTGCAGGCATGATTGGTAAAGCCTTGGCGGTTGTATTGGCGCCGATTGGATTTAACTGGCAGATCTCTATTGCTCTCGTACCAGGCATGGCTGCGCGCGAAGTCGCAATCAGCGCTCTGGGTACGGTCTATGCGCTATCTGCAACAGGCCCCGCGGGACCTGACACACTGGGCCCCATGCTTGCCCAGCAGTGGAGTTTACCAACGGCGCTTTCGCTCTTGGCCTGGTATGTCTTTGCGCCGCAGTGCCTGTCGACGCTGGCTACGATCAAGCGCGAGAGTGGTGGCTGGACGATTCCGCTGATCAGCGTGACGTATCTCTTTGCTCTGGCCTATCTGGCTTCATTTGTGACTTACCGCTGCGCACTCGCGCTGATGTAAGCTCTCGTTCATGAAAGAAGTTGTCGTTTTTATTCGTAGTATGCAGTTTTTAGGAACGCAAATCGTTTCCTATCCGCTGCTATATCAGATTAAGCAGTTCTGGCCGAACTGTCGCTTGCGCGTGGTCGCTCAGGATGACGTAGGCAAGCATTACCTGACTTTGCCCTGGGTTGATGCCTTTGTGCAGGCAGACAGCTTTGCCGAGGTCTATCACGCCATGCATCACTCAGATGATTTACTGATTGTGCTTCACTTTGCCAGTGACAAGTACGGCGCAGCAGCCTTGCTCAAAAGACCTAAATATCGCCTGGGCTTTAAATACAAGCGCGTGACAGATTTCGTCTGGACACATTCCCATCGCAAGGATTTCTCTGAATACATGGGACTGGGCAATATGCAGTTGCTCGCAGCCCTTAAACCCTTCGATCCAGCCGTCAGTGCGCGTCATTGCGTCGAGGTGCTTGCCGGACTCGATGGCCAGCAGCCTCCACCAGCAGAGGTTGTACTGATGCCTGGTGGTGGGGCAGGGGATTACAAGCGCTGGCCCATCAGGTATTTTGTTGAGCTGGCTGACCGTCTCAAACCGTACTTGAATTTTGATGCGACGTTCTGCTTTGTGCTCGGTCCGGACGAGGCGCAGGAATATGAATGGCTGGTGCAGCTGCAACGCAAGGATTTCAGCTTTGTGATGACTCGTCCCTTGCCAGAAATCGCTCAGGTCGTGATGACTGCGCAATTGATTGTGGCCAATGATTGTGGTCCTTCACATCTCGCACAGTTTTCTGGTAAGCCGTATGTGGGTGTGTTTCATGAGCTCAATCGTGAATGGTTCTGGGCACGTCAAAATAGTGCGGATGTGTTGCCTGCCGATGGAACGGCTCAAATCAGCCACGTGCTAATACAGGATGTCCTGACAGCGGCCTTGAAGGTGCTCGGCATAACCGATCTGAATCAACCAGGCACTGCTGCAAATTTGCCTGGTGTATCAGACTGTTTGCAGTAGGTTTTTATTAGTCAAAGCGCCGGTTTGCAGGGATCGATAAAAAGCTGCTATACTTTCGTTCTTCTCAGCGCCCGTAGCTCAGTTGGATAGAGTACTTGGCTACGAACCAAGGGGTCGTGGGTTCAATTCCTGCCGGGCGCACCAGCATTACCAAAGGGTTACAGATTTCGGTCTGTAGCCCTTTGTCATTTGTTGCACAGCTTGGGCCAATTCCGTTGTGATTGCCCCCGATACTGATTTGTGACAAATGGTATCCAAAACAGCTCAAACATAGGTCGCACTATTAAAATATTGGAATGAAAACTTTTATTCCACACGCTAGACTGCGATCGCGTATGGCTTCTGTCGAGGCACGCATTGACGCTATATTGCCAACGCTCGCAACACGAAGCGACTTACTTGCACTTGAGCTCGCAACCCGCAATCATTTTCTGACACAAGAGATCGCTACCCGCAGCCATTTATTGATACTCGAAAATAAACTGTCGGGCGATATAAGTGCGCTCGACAATAAGCTTTCTAGTAATTTGACTGCGCTCGACAATAAGTTATCTGGTAATTTAATTGCACTTGAAAATAAAATGTCGAGTGATATGGCTTCACTTGAAAATAAAATGTCGAGTGATATCAGGGCGCTCGACAATAAGCTATCAGGCAATCTGAGCGGTCTCGACAATAAATTTTTGACTAATTTAAGTGCTCTTGACACTAAGTTTATGTCGGCATTAGGGAGTTTTGAGACGCGTATGCTTAAGTGGTTTGTCACTATGGGCATTGGTTTTGCAGCGCTGTGGATCAGTTCACTAGGAATCGTATTTGCATTAGTTGAGGCAGGTGCGGCTCCAGCGCCCCCCAAAGTAGCGCTTTCCGAGTTTTCCACAATAGATGGGATTAACCGTGTGGATAACTTTTTGACAACACCTTGAGACCCTTATTCTGATTGACTGTCCGGCATGCTGCGTTAAAGTTGCGCACTGTAACTTGCTGTTCAGTTTGGCCTGGTCAATTGATAAAGATTCCGTGTGGTTTTAAAGACCGTTATTGCATGCTGAGGCTTGTCGAACTGCGTGTCGGCTATCGGCTGATGACTTGCATCGTCACCAGCCGATAACCCTGCAGCTCAATCTTTAGGCAACAGCCCGTATTGGGGTTGACTGCGAACTGAACTGCTCTTCTTCGGTCGAGCCAGTTAGCGCTGTAACTGAAGACTTACCGCCCTGTATAACCTGGGTGACTGAATCGAAATACCCAGTCCCCACCTCACGCTGATGTTTGGTCGCGGTATAACCAAAGCGTTCTGCAGCGAACTCCGCCTCTTGCAGAGGAGCATAGGCAGCCATTCCTTCTTTTGCGTAACGACGTGCCAGGTCAAACATGCCATAGTTCAGTGAATGAAAGCCTGCTAGCGTGATGAATTGGAACTTGTAGCCCATCGCGCCTAATTCGCGCTGGAATTTGGCGATTGTGGCGTCGTCGAGGTGACGTTTCCAGTTGAATGACGGTGAACAGTTATAGGCTAATAATTTTTTTGGATAAACACGATGGATCGCCTCGGCGAATTGACGTGCAAACTCCAGATCTGGTGTACCCGTTTCACACCACACCATATCCGCATAGGCTGCGTAGGCAAGTCCTCTCGAAATCGCCTGATCAATTCCATTGCGCACGCGGTAAAAACCTTCACTGGAGCGCTCACCTGTTAGGAATGGTTTGTCATTGTCGTCAATATCGCTTGTCACGAGTGTGGCGGATTCTGCATCGGTACGTGCAAGCAAAATGGTAGGCACCCCCATGATGTCTGCTGCCAGCCTGGCTGCGGCGAGTTTTTGGACCGCTTCCTGGGTAGTCACCAGTACTTTTCCACCCATGTGCCCACATTTTTTGACCGAAGAAAGCTGGTCTTCAAAATGCACACCCGCTGCACCTGCCGCAATCATTGCCTTCATGAGCTCGTGAGCGTTTAGCACGCCGCCAAAGCCAGATTCAGCGTCGGCCACGATGGGGGCGTACCAATCGATGGAATGATCGCCCTCGGCATGGTGCAGCTGATCTGCCCGCATCAGTGCGTTATTGATCCGGCGCACGACACTGGGCACACTTGAGGCAGCATATAAAGACTGATCCGGATACATCTGGCCCGTGTCATTGCCGTCAGCTGCGACCTGCCAGCCTGAGAGGTAGATCGCTTCCAAGCCTGCTTTGACTTGTTGCATGGCCTGATTGCCAGTTAGCGCACCAAGCGTGTTGATATAGGGTCTTTCGTGCAACAAGCGCCAGAGTTTTTCTGCACCCTTGTGGGCCAGCGTGTGTTCCACCATCAGCGAGCCACGCAGACGAAATACGTCTCCTGCGGTGTAATCGCGCTGGATACCTTGCCATCTAGGGTTCTCGTTCCAATCTTCCTGTATGGCTTCAATGGCGGCTGAGTGCTTGTTCATCATGACGATCTCCGGTTGTTGAAAAAGTGATGAGTGAACAATAAATCAGCATTTTTGTGAATTCCACTTAATAAAATTTGACAATGTAAATTTCACAAAATATGATCAAGTAAAGTTTTGTCTAGTGTGTGCGACATCAGGTTTGAGATTTGGCATGAGGTTTGAGATTTTTAACGACATCAGACATCCGAGGGTTCCATGAATCTCATGAACAGAAATAATCATTTTCTGGGTGCAAAACTTAAAAATCTCCGTAAGGAGCACCGCATCACTCTTGAGGATTTATCCGTGCGCTGTGCAGAGCTTGATCCCCAACGAGCGCCGTCGACGTCCTACCTCAGCATGATTGAGAGCGGACGACGCAGCCCCTCACATGAGGTTCTTGCCGTGATTGCTCGTGTATTTCAACGTCCGGCGAGCTGGTTTCTGGACCATAACGCCGAGTTTTCTCCTGTGACGCAAACCAGGCCAGCAGGTGGGGGCGCCAAAATCCCTTTCGATCCGGGTTTTCTCTTTTCTAAAAATATATTGCAGGCTGCGATTCCTGAGTTGTTATCACAGACGGGCACAACCGGACGCCAGTTTGCGCACTTACTAATTCGCACGCATCAGGAAACTTCGCATAATGAATATCCTGATCTTGAGCGCATAGCCGAGCAAATTGGTAATCGGAAATTTCCTTTGTCCGTGGATGATTTGATGGCGTTGTGTCAACAACATGGGCTCGAACTCCGCTGGTTTGAACATCAGCCCGTGATCGCACGGGCAATTGATGAAGAAGTCCAAAGCGTTGTGCGATCTTTTTTTGAGCCTCCGGGCACAATTTATCTTAATAAAATTTTGCAGTCCGATCCTGCACGACTTAAATTTGACTTGGCCTCAATGCTAGGCCACAAGGTGCTCCATGGTGGTGATGGTCTGAAGTCAGCACATGCCTCAGGCGGAGCGTTCGGAGAGAGTCCTGACGACGGCTCGGCATTGCACGTAGGGATTGAGACAGGCGATGTACTGCTGGCCTGGCGAGATTTTGAGTGCAGCTTTTTTGCGGGTGCACTGCTGTGTCCAAAAATTCCCTTCCGTCGTTTTCTCACGCGCGAGCGGCATCGGGTTGAGGCTGGCGCAAAGCTCGAATTGACGCCTGGCGTCATGATGCGAAGAATGACCAAGGTGTCTGCCTATCCTTACTGGCATTTTTTTGATGCGACGACTTCTGGTCATTTTCGTGCGGTATATCGGGGCAACGGCATTCCCTTGCCGTGGGGGAATATGACCCAGGCAAAAGATCCCTGTCCTAACTGGGCAGTGTTTCGGATGACAGAAAAGAAAATGCGCACATCGAGCTCGCAAATTTCTGTGATCCGCGAGCAAGGGCAATGGCAACTGTATTGTTGTCATACGCTACATACGAAGGATATCGCAGGCTTGCCACACGTTTTGTCAGTGGGTGTGGATCTTGCCGCAGCCTTGGCTTCGAATGATGCGAATTCCACTGAAATGGTGCACAGTATTGGGGAGCGCTGTCTAGACAAAGGGGGCGAGGCTGCACTGAACCCGCAGGAGACTGAGGCGATCCGGGCGGTAGCCAATATTCTGAGTATCGGCTGGATAGAGGATGCGCTCGCTCAGCCGGCGCGTGTCATCTGTCAGCGCAGTGCGCGTTGCCCCCGTCACGAGCGTTGTCACATAACCACTTCAACACGTGGACGCGACATTGAGCAGATCAAGCAAGGAATTCTGAATCAGCTGAAAACTATTTCTTAAAGGTGACTGATTTGAGATACGTCTCTCAATGAATTTTTGGCAATGTTAGCCAAAAGGGGTATAAAATGATAAATGTGACACAACAATATTGATCGTTAGTCACTTGTAACAGTCAATCAAGTTAAGATGCAATCATGACACACTCTAAAAACTCTATTGTTTATCTCAGATTTTTAAATCTGATTCAAGCAATTCGCCAGATCCCGACATTTCCAGATCTAGACCCCGTAGAAGAGCGTTTGCTCAACTTATTGGCGGCCGGTTGGCACCTGGGTAAAAACATCAGCGTCCTTGAGGCGATGGGCTTATCCAACGAAATTTCTGCCACTACCGCGCACCGACGTCTGAAAACCTTAACTAAAAAAGGCATGATTGCCCTGGATGTTGATAAGGTAGACAGTCGCGTGAAGTATGTCGTTCCGACCGAATTGGCCGCAACTTATTTCACTTCGATGGGGCAGGCTCTGGAGCGTGCCCAGCATACTGATTAATCGCCAGTAAGGTTGCTCACGCATGCCGCCCATTTCAAATGCTCCCCGGCAGACACGTGCAGTTGGCTGGGTGTTCTCGACAGTGGCAGCGTTGGCAGTTGGGATTGTCTGGATCCTGCTGTTTAAGTTGAATCAGACCCTCTTCACCTCAGTGGGTTTTAGTACCCATATCGCCTGGATTTTTTTGCCTGCAGCCATTCGAATGGTTTCAGTCATGGTGCTCGAGTGGGTAGCTGTCCCAGGGCTTTTTCTGGGCGCCTTGGTGACGAGTGATCCGACCGATTACAGTCACTTTACTGACGCGATTGTGCTTTCTGGCATGTCTGCCGTTTGCCCCATGCTGGCATTTTTGCTTTGCACTCGGTGGTTAAAGCTGCCCGATAGCCTAGAAGGACTCAACCTGAGGCAACTGACTGTTTTTGGCTTGGTCGGTGCGTTGTGCAATGTGATTCCGCATAATATTTATTTTTACCTTTCGGACCGGATGGAAACTCCGTTTTCCGGAGTGACACCGATGTTCATCGGTGACGTATCTGGTACCTTGATCATGCTGTATTTTGCAGCTTTGGTTCTAAAATATTGCGTGCCCAAGCAGCGTTGAAGCCAAGTTGAAGTTACCACTGATGCAGTCTTAATCAGCCTTAATCACTGCGACTCACCGCGACTCAGTATTTAGCCGTTGTTGATTCAGCGTACACGCAGATCAAGGCAAGCAATTGATCCGTTTTCAGATTACACCCAACCGCGCAGCCATTTGCTTGCGTCCTTGAGTTCGCGCCAGGGCATCCGTGTGATGCGTCCTGTCATCGCGGCTTCCAGATCAATCTCAATGACTGGTGCACCAGGGATTTCTGGTTGGACAACACCCACCACCAAAAAATGCTTCTCCTTGTGGGTGGGCTGAACTGCGGTCCATTTACTCAGCAGGAGTTTTTTAGGACTCACTGGATTCAGTTTGTGCTCAGGCTGTTTGGGCGTTAGCTCATTCAAGTGTGATTTTTCCGTCGTCGATGACTTGTTTCCACATTGCTGTTTCAGCTTTCATCTTGTTTGCAAAATCTGCAGGTGTGCCGCCACCCGGTTCAAAACCGAGTTTGGCTAGCTGCTGCAATACGCCTGGGTTTTTAAGCGCTTCGTTGAGTGCTGCATTTAGTTTGGTCACGATGGGCGCAGGGAGATTCGCCGGTCCAAACACACCAAACCAGGTCAAGGACTCATAGCCAGGAACGGTATCTGACAGAGGTGGCAGATCGGGAGCCACGGAGGTGCGTTGAGTCGTGGTCACGGCGAGTGCTCGGACTTTGCCATCGCGGATGTGCGGCAGAGATACTGAGATCGAGTCAAACATCATATCCAGTCGACCAGCCATCAGGTCTGGCATCGCAAGTGCGGTGCCTTTGTAGGGCACGTGCGTCATCTTTAATTGAGTCATTGCCAGGAAGCGTTCTGTCGAGAGATGGGGGATGCCACCTGTACCGGCAGAGCCAAAGTTCATTGAGCCTGGATTTTTACGCGCGAAGTCGATCAATTCTTGCATGCTTTTGACGGGAGAAGTAATCGGAACGATCACGACTTGTGGCGAAGATGCCAGGTAAATGATGGGGGTGAAATCTTTGGTCGTCGAGTAGGGGATCTTTGGATTCAACAGGGGACCGATGGTGTGGGTGCTAGAGGTGGTGAGCACCAGTGTGTAGCCATCAGGCGCAGCACGTGCTGCGGCTTCGGCACCAATTACGCCAGCTGCACCAGCACGGTTGTCGACCACGACGCTTTGGCCAAGCTCTGAGCCGAGTTGTTGCGCGACCACGCGCGACACGATGTCTGTCGCGCCGCCAGCAGGAAATGGCACAATCAGTTTGATTGATTTGTTTGGATAGTCTTCGGCCACGGCAAGTTGACAGCCGAGTGAGAGCACGCAGCCCATCATGAGTGTTTTGATCAACCGCAATGTCATGAAAAATCCCGTTATATCGTTAAATGTAGGGCTGTTGAGTGTGTGGCGTTTAGTGTGAAGTATTTGGTCTGTAGCGTTTAGTGTGTGATGTTCTGTATCTGGTGTTTGATAGGGATTACTTTTTTGCCTGATTGGTGACTGCGACCCCAGCGATCACAATGGCACCACCCACCACCATTGAAATCAGGATAGGCTCTGACAGCACAAGATAGCCGAGTAACACACCAAAAACGGGTACTAGATTGGTAAACACGACGGTGCGCGCCGGCCCGATTCTTTTGACGCCTTCACTAAACCAGATGAATGCGAGTGCCGAGCCAAAACTGCCCAGATATAAAATTGCACCCGTATTTTTCCAGCTCACCATCTCAGTGGTGAGCTGCGGAAATTCAAAGGCCGCACCAACACCCAGCACCGCTGCACCAAAGAGCGATGAGTAGGTGGTGGCTGCAATCGGAGACAAGCCCCTCAATGCAAAGCGACTAATCAAGGTATAGGCTACCCAGCTCACCACCGCTGTCATCAT
>CANBUF010000034.1 GCA_947372575.1 Alcaligenaceae bacterium
TGCACCCTCGGATATTGATGTGTTTGATCCGGATTATCTGATCCAGGATGCAGCGCGTGCAGTCAAAGATGCCAGGCGCTTAGAGGTCTATGGTTTGGTGATGGATCCTGCGGCACGTGATTATGCAAATACTATCTTTGGCTCCGGGCGCTATCGACTTGTTCCGCAGGCAACCATGCTTGCTGGCCAGCTCCAAAGTCTATACACACAGTTGCGCACGCATACGATATAGACAGACGTCTAAAGAACGATTGCATACCGACCATAGAATGTCTACAGCATGTCTTCAGAACACCAACAGCACGACTACAAAATTGAATAATTGTTTTGATGCGAACCCTGCAAGTCAGGATTGACAGGACCGCTCAAAGCAGGCTGGAAAGCCGCTCCAGGAATAGCGCTTCTCCATGATTGACCTTTGCTGACCAGTCCTGACCTGCTGAGTCGTTCGCCTGGTCTGTGACGTATTTGTATGAGATCCAGGGTAGACCATGGGCATGCGCGACAGCAGCAATAGCGTAAAGCTCCATGTCGACAACATCAATATTTTGTTCAACTAACCATGGGTCTTGCTGGGTGACGAAACTGTCTCCCGTCCCGCAGCTATAGGTGCCAGAGTCAGAAAAATACTCGTGAGGGTGTGGGCAAAATGGGACCCGACCTCGTGGTGCCAAGGGCTCGGTCATCATGTCGCGCTGGATCACACGGTTGATCCCGAGTAGTCCTGTGCACGCAGGTTGAATCGACCCTGCCGTACCAAAATTGACGATCAGGCGTGGCTGACATTCCTGTATTGCACGCATGGTTGTCATGGTGGCATTGATTTTGCCAGCGCCTGAGTAAAAAATCTTCAGTTCTCGCGGAAGTTTTTTTGCGTTCAGTTCATCGGCAAGCGCTGTGATCAAAATAATGTCTGTCTGCATCCAGGGCTCTACTTTATGCGTGTGTCATTGAGGTCGCGATGTCTGTTGGGGACTGCTAATTACCATTTTCGCTATTGCTATTGCTATTGCTCATGCTATGTGTATTGGCATTGTCATGCGTGTTGTTTTGTTGGATGTGCGTGCGATCCAGTAACCGACCCATCATTTCTTCCAGTGGTCCACCGACTAGCAGTGTCAACAGGATGATTGTCAGTGCCAGAAGCCCCAGTGTGAACTGACCGGCTCCAAAGGCCGCCCCAAGTAGGGCACAGGCCCAGATACTGGCCGCAGTCGTCAGGCCATGTATGCGCCTGGAGGAATTCTCGCGAATGATCACACCAGCTCCTAAAAAGCCGATCCCCGTCACCAGGCCTTGTAGCACTCGGCTGTCAGCCTGCGCGTCAGAGCCGTCCCGGGTACCAATCATGAGCATCGCCACAGCCGCACCCAGAGCAACCAGTGAGTGTGTCCGGATGCCTGCAGATTTGTGATGTAACCAGCGATTTAAACCCAACACAACGCCTGCAAGCAAGGCCAGGCCGAGTCTTGCCACCATATCAACAGGAATTGAATTCAGGACAGTTTGCATTGCACCCACTAATATATTGAATCATTGCACCGTGCAAGTATTAAAAAGGTCTTTAGAACAAACCAATAATACGCCCATCGTCAGTGACATCAATATTGTTAGACGCCGGTACGGCGGGCAGGCCTGGCATGGTCAAGATGTCACCACAGACCATGACTACGAATTCTGCCCCTGCAGAAAGCCTGACTTCGCGTATGCCAACGATATGACCAGAGGGGGCGCCGCGCAGTGTGGGATCCGTTGAGAATGAGTACTGTGTTTTGGCAATGCAGACGGGTAGATGACCAAAACCCTGTTTTTGTAGCAAATCAATCTGGGCGTGTACTTTTTTATCGGCGCTGATGTCGCTTGCCCCATAGATCTTGGTAGCAATCGTGTGTGCCTTTTCCCATAGCGAATCCTCATCGCGATAGAGGAGTTTGAAACGGCTGGGATGCTCGCACATCTTAACGACTTCGTGCGCAAGTTCAGTCGCTCCTGCACCACCTTCTGCCCAGTGTCGCGCGAGCACGACCTTGACGCCATGCGCCTGGACGCTTGCTTGCAGGCGCGCAATTTCTGCCGGTGTGTCTTCGCTGCGATGATTGATCGCCACCACGCACTTCACGCCGAAATGTTCCTGCATGTTGTGGATATGACGTTCGAGGTTGATCAATCCCCGGCCCAGTGCGTCAACGTTTTCTTCGCCGACGTGCTTGACCTCAATGCCACCGTGATATTTCAGGGCGCGCACGGTGGCCACGATCACAACGGCCGAAGGAACCAGACCAGACTTGCGGCATTTAATATCGAAAAACTTTTCAGCTCCGAGATCCGCACCAAACCCGGCTTCAGTGACCACATAGTCGGCAAGTTTTAAGGCGGTTGCCGTGGCCAGTACGGTATTGCAGCCGTGGGCAATATTGGCAAACGGACCTCCATGCACAAAGGCGAGGTTGTTCTCGAGCGTCTGGACAAGATTGGGTGCGAGCGCATCCTTGAGCAATGCCGTTAAGGCGCCTTGCGCATTGAGGTCGCGTGCAAGAATGGGTTGCTTGTCGTGGGTATAGCCCACCACGATATGACTGAGTCTTTTCTTTAGATCCGAAATGCTCGTGGCGAGGCAGAAAATCGCCATGATTTCGGAGGCGACCACAATATCAAAATGATCTTCGCGCGGATAACCATTGGCTATACCACCCAGACCGACCACGATCTCGCGCAAGGCACGATCATTGATATCCATGACACGTCGCCAGGTGATGCGACGGACATCAAAGCCGAGTTTGTTGCCGTGATGAATGTGGTTGTCGATTAGCGCCGCCAGCAAATTATTTGCCAGGGCGATGGCATTGAAGTCACCGGTGAAGTGCAGGTTGATGTCTTCCATGGGAACGACCTGCGCCATGCCTCCGCCTGCTGCACCGCCTTTCATCCCGAATACGGGGCCTAACGAAGGTTCGCGCAGACAGATGATGGCGCGTTTACCAATGTGATTGAGCGCATCGCCGAGCCCAACCGTTGTGGTGGTTTTGCCTTCACCTGCGGGGGTGGGCGATATGGCCGTGACCAGTATCAGTTTGCCATTGGGACGTTCTTGCAAAGTGTCAATGTAGCGCAGGGATAATTTTGCTTTGTACCTGCCATAGGGCTCGAGCTCATCCTCGGGGATGCCGGCTTGCTGGTGAGCGAGCTCAACGATTGGCCGCTTGTGGGCGGCCTGAGCAATTTCAATATCGCTGCGCATCTATCAATCTCACTTAAATACTTTGAATGTTGAGCATCATACTGTGTCCGAAGGCGATCCGATCGAGTCATCAGAGGGCTCCTTCAGGCAGGGGCTGCGCCTCTACCATCTCGGGCTCACGGCATATGACCGCAGGTCTGATCAGCTCGCCTTGGGCCAGAGAATCATTTGTGTGCAACGAAATATTGCTATTTTTTTGCCTGTCGCCTCGTCACTGACCACCGCATCCCAGACCTGTGTATTGCCGCCCAGATGCTGTGCTGTAGCCGTACAGGCAATTACCGCGCCTTCGCCGCGTACGGTGCCCAGATGGTTGCTTTTAAGTTCGATGGTGGTAAAGGAATAGGCCCCCTTTGGCAGATGCGCAACGGTTGCATAGCCACACGTCGTGTCTGCCAGCGCGATCACACTGGCAGCATGGAGGTAAGTGTTCGGTGCAAAGTGCATTTTTGTCAGCACCATACGGCTTTTGAGGGTGTTTTCTGACAGCTCGGTGGCCTGTACCCCCATTAAGCCGGGGAGGTTATCCCCACTTCGCTTGTTCAGTTCGTCAACAGTGATGTCGCTGCGAAGTTTCGTCATTTCAAATTTCCTTGGGCAACCAGTCAAAAACCGCATCATCCCTGAGTCGTTGACTGGTGACAAGTTGTTTTGTCAAGTGTGGCTTGCGTTAGACAGCATTTTTGAGGTAAGTGATGCGCATGGGTTTGAGCACAAACAGTGCCAGCAACGCCGCTGCCGTGTCGAGTCCGATCATGAGTCCGAACACCGGCAGCCAGCTACCAAATGCCGCATAGACTAGCGCGGCGATCGGTCCACCCAGAATCGAGCCAATACCCTGCGCCATATATAGAAAGCCATAGTTGGTAGTGGCGTGCTTCTGGCCAAATGTATCGGTCAATGTGGAGGGAAACAGAGAGAAGATTTCACCCCAGCCAAAAAACACAATGCCTGACAGCAGGACGAACATGACTGGATCGTTGCGGAAATAAAGCCAGCCTGTCATCGCGATGGCTTCCAGGCCAAAGGCGATGAACATGGTGTTTTCACGACCGTAGCGGTCTGAAATCCAGCCAAAGAGCGGACGTGTGAGCCCGTTGGTAAAACGATCAATGGTCAGTGCGAGTGGCAGTGCAGCCATGCCCCAGACCATGGCATTGGTAATACCGAAGTCTTTGGCAAACGCACCCATCTGCGAAATCACCATCAGTCCAGACGTCGACATCATAGTCATCATCGCAAACATCAACCAGAAAATCGGTGTTTTAAGCATGATTTTTGGTGCGACACCGGTCTGGGCCTGGAGGACGACTTTACTGACGACATTTTCAATACGATCAGGCATGCGCAAACCTTGCGCGGCCAGCAGGCCAACGGCACCAATGATGTAACCAAAGACTGTCAGGGTATGCTGATAACCCGATTCAGCGAGTGTCGAGGCGATAGGGAATGTCGTAAGAATGGCACCGATGCCATAACCGGCCGCCACCATGCCAACTGCAAAACCACGTGAAGTTGGGAACCAGCGCACCATTAGTCCGACAATACCAATGTAGACAATGCCTGTACCCAGTCCACCCAGGACACCATAGGTCAGGTAGATGCCCATGACGCTATGCACCTGGGCAGAGAGTACCCAGCTCAAACCGGTCAGCAAGGCGCCGATCGACAGCAGAACACGGGCGCCAAAACGATCAACCAGATAGCCTTGAAAGGGTGAAAAGAAGGTTTGCAGCACAATCAGGATAGAAAAAGTGACTTGTAAGGTTGCAAGCTCGACACCTAGGGCGCCCAGCAAAGGTTTGGTAAAAAGTGCCCAGACATACTGGGGGCTAGAGATCGCCATCATGCAGATCAGACCTAGGAGTAACTGCGTCCATTTGGACTTCAGAATGCTGGTATCGGCAGCTAAAGGTTTCGCAGCGAGTGTTGCGGCGGTCATAAGTATCTCCGGTCAATATGAATCAATATCCTGCCAGAGCAATAAACATGCCATGTGTCAACTGCTGGCTCGCGCAGCATGTGAGCGTCAATCACAGAGGGATCCGCTCAGGGCGGCACCAAAGCAGTGCGGCTGCGTAATGCTTGGCGCCTGAGCGGGGCATCGTAAGCTGCGGGAAATGGTGACGTCACAGGACGGTTTCAAGAGATCTGCTGGTTAAACTCGGTATATCCATGCAGATCAATAAAGTCCATGCAGATCAATAAAGGCGGAAAAAACATGAGTGAGACAGAACAGCAGGCCGTGATGGGTGAGCGAATCGGTGCCGATAGGCTGCAAGAGGTCGCCGCGGCCGTCTATCGCAGCATCGGCGTGCCGGAGCAGGATGCGTGGTTGGCCGCCGACACCCTCGTGCAGGCTGATCTGTGGGGGCATCAGTCTCATGGATTGTTGCGCCTGGGTTGGTATTACGCACGCTTGCAGTCTGGGGCGATGAAGGCTGTGACGCACACCACGATGGAGGTTGACGCAGGAGCAGTGGCTGTCATGGATGGCCACGATGGCCTGGGCCAGGTGATCGCGCGTCGTGCCGTTGATGAGGCTGTTGGCCGCGCACGCAAGCATGGCGTGGGCGTTGTCTCCGTGCGTAATTCCAATCACTTTGGAACCTGCATGTATTACACGCGGATTGCAGCCCAACAAGGCTGTGTCATGATTCTTATGAGTAACGCGGGTCCCAATATGGCACCCTGGGGCGGGTTGAAAAAAAAGATCGGTACCAACCCCTGGTCAATTGCCGTCCCGGGTGGGGACTACGGTCCTGTCGTCATGGACATGGCGAATTCGGGCGTCGCGCGCGGCAAGATTTATCTCGCCAACAAGCGACGCGAATCGATTCCGGATCACTGGGCGGTCGATGCGCAGGGGCGCCCGACGACAGATCCACAAGCGGCCCTAGAGGGTTTCATTCTCCCCATGGCTGGTCATAAAGGCTACGTGATGGGGGCGATGGTGGATATTTTGTCGGGCGTGTTGTCAGGCAGCAAGTTCCTCGATAAAGTCCACGGACCCTACGATCCCGTCAATCCAAGCGGAGCAGGACATTTTATGGTGGCTCTGAATGTGGAGGCCTTTCAGCCCTTGAGCGAATTCCATGAACGCATGGATGCCTACATCACCTCACTGAAGGATGTGCCGCTCGCGGCGGGTCACGCTCAAGTGTTCTATCCCGGTGAAATGGAAAAAATGGCAGATGCCGAAAATCGACGTCTCGGTCTGCAATTACCCTCCGATACGTTGTCCGATGTCGCCCGTGTTGCCGAACTGGCGGGTGTCCAGTCCATGCTGCCCTTTTAACGTGATCGACGAGCTGAATCAATCGTAATCAATCGCTTAAAATCAGTGAAATCAGGCAAGTTCTATCAATATATTTATCTACGGAGCCTTTATGAGCAACAGCACAACGACCCCTTCAACAGTCAAAGCTTACTTGCGTCCGATTGATCGCGACGGTCTTCTTGGGTTTGCTGAAAAAGGCCGGGCCGATCCGACACGCCGCGGGACAAACAAGGTGCATACGGTCTGTGAAGGCCAGTACCGTACTTTGAGTTATGTCGGTAACCATGCGCCAGTGGTTGTAGATGAGCCGCCTCATCTTTTTGGTCAGGATACGGCTCCTGCTCCCGGTGAGGTTGTTTTGTCTGCCCTGGGTGGTTGCCTGGCTGTTGGCATCACTGCAGTGGCGACCTGGAAACAAGTCAAACTCTCCAAGCTCGAACTCTTTCTCGAAGGTGATATTGGTAATCCTGCAGCCTGGGGCGCGGGCGGTGCAGAGATGCAGCCTGCACAGATGGGCTTTCAGGCCATTCGCGTCAAGGTTCTCGTCGAAGGCGATGCGACCCGTGAAGTCCTTGACGAAATCGTGCGTCACGCCAATATGTATTCGCCGGTTGCGAATTCGATGCGTAATCCGATTCCTTTTGAAATTGGGCTTGCAGATTAAACGGTCTTGCAGATTAAATTAAAGAAACTTGCCTTGGGATTGATCGATATCCTGTATGAGAGCGTATGACATGAATCAAGTGAATGCGATCGCTGCAACTGCGTTGTTTACTGCTGACGAGCAGGTGCTGCAGCACGTCACTGAAATATCAAACACGTCACTTGCTGCTGCCGTGTATCGCATCGATCACGAGGGGTATTATCCGCTCGACATCATGCGCGACCTGGGACAGGCGGGTGCGTTTGCGACCCATCTGGATGCTTTTGGTGCGCGGTTTGGACTGGCCATCGACAACATGCGTGCGATCAGTCGCAATTGTGGTTCAACCGGGTTTTTAACCTGGTGCCATGATGTGTGCGGTTTGTATATGGAGCAGTCCGGCAATCCCGCGCTCAAAGGGGAGGTGCTTAAGCAGCATGTGCTGGCCCATACCATTGGCGGCACCGCACTCTCGAATCCTATGAAAACCTTTGCAGGCATTGAAAAAATGTTGTTGCGTGCCAAAAAGGTGCCAGGAGGATATCTGGTCAGCGGTGCGCTGCCCTGGGTGAGTCATGTCGCACCCGGTCAGTATTGCGGTGCAGTTGCAGGTGTGTATCTGGATGATGGTAGCGTTTCACACGAAATCATGTTTCTGCTGCGATGCACAGATGAGGTTGTCTTACGCAAGTGTCCTGAATTCTCTGGCATGGAGGGCACCAGTACCTGGGGGATCCGTCTGGACGAAAAATTCGTAGGGCAGGATGATTTGATTGCTGACCCGGCAAAGCCGTTCATCGCAAAAGTGCGTGCGGCTTTTATTTTGTTGCAGACAGGGTGGGCGCTGGGCGTGGCCCAGGGCAGTATTGATTCCATCCTCGAGGTTGAGCCGTTGCTCGGGCACGTCAATCAGTTTTTGCACGACAGGCCAGATGCCTTGCAGGCAGAATATGATGACTTATCCGCACGTATCTCAACCCTCGCCGCCACACCATACGATGGCAGCAAGGATTATCTGATCGCAGTCCTTGACGCGCGCGCGCACAGTGCAGAATTTGTCTTAAAAGCCTCACAGTCCGCCTTGCTGCATCAGGGCGCGCGTGGGTACATGATGAATACCGCTCCGCAGCGCCGCATTCGCGAAGCCCATTTTGTGGCGATCGTGACGCCAGCCATCAAGCACCTGCGTTGGGAGATGGCACGCCTATCCAGACAGGAACTGCCTGCATGACACGCGCGGCTTGGAAGCAGTTCATCTGTCGCGCCTGTGGCTTGATCTACGACGAACAAGCCGGTGATCCTGATAGTGGTATTGCACCCGGCACTCGGTTTGAAGACATTCCCGATGACTGGGTATGTCCGTTATGCGGGGTGGTCAAAGCAGATTTTGAGCTCTACGACCACACCACGATTCCGATACCCGTGCAGGGCGCGCGCGCTTTGGCGCTACAGCCCATGCGCGGATTGGGCGTGGTAATTGTTGGTGCAGGGCATGCTGGCTGGGCCGCGGCAGAGGCTTTGCGCGCGGTCGATGCAAATTTACCCATCACCATTGTGACCGCGTGTCATGGCGATCGCTATCTCAAGCCCGAATTATCGATCGCGATGTCCAGGGGGGCGACACACGAGAGCCTGATCCGCGAGCATGCCCAAGACGCTGCCCAGCGCTTGCGGGTTTGTTTGATGGTCGACACGTTTGTTGTGGGTATCAGCCCCGCGCTGCATCAGATCCGCACGACACGTGGCACCGTTCACTACACCAGCCTGATTATCGCCATGGGCGCGCGACCCGCGTTGCCTGAGTTGTTACCCGCGCATCTTTGCTGGCGCATCAATGACCTGGCGGCATGGACAGGCTTGCACCAAAAACTCCAGCACGGACCCAAACGCATTTTGATTGTAGGTGCCGGGATGGTGGGCTGTGAGCTGGCCGATGATTTCGTGCGTGCAGGTCATCATGTTACGTTATTGGATATCCAGGCACACCCACTGGCTGCTTTATTGCCACCTGTTGCTGCAACACGTTTACAGGCAGGACTCGTGGCGGCTGGGGTGCAGTTCATCGGGTCGGTGCAGGTCCATGCCGTCACAGGCAATTCCGACGGCACCAAGCGCGTCACAACACAGTGCGCACAGGTGTTCGATGCCGATGAAGTGGTTGCCGCAACCGGACTTGTCATGGACGCGCGTCTGCCTGCAGCGGCAGGCTTGCGCCTGGATCGGGGCATTGCGGTTGACCAAGCAACGCTTGAGACGAGTGCGTCAGATGTTTATGCGCTGGGCGATTGTGTCAGTATTGCTGGCGCACCCTGTCGGTTCATCGAGCCGATTGCCAGACAAGCGCATGCGATTGCCAATGCAATTTTGCACATTGAATCGACCGGGTATCTTCATACCCAGCCAGTGATTCGACTGAAAACCAAATCGATCCCTGTGGTCCTACATGGTCAGCCTGTCACAGACGGGCTCTGGGAGGTGATTGAGGACTTGCCGGCCAAGCTCCTGATGCAACAAACCCTTGCGGGCAAGATCATTGCTTCGCTTGAGGTCAGGTGATACAGTATAAAAAATATTGATAAATAGAGGGGACAACATGAAATTCAGCGTTCAGCATGCAGCGGATACGCCGTTCAAACATGATGGGTTGCGCCAGTATTTTGATTATCGTGATCTTGGGATCATGGACGCAACAGAGGGAAGGGCTGTCATGCATCTGATCCGGGCACATGAGGGCACCAATGCTACAGGCGAGTGGCATCGACACGATATCCAGATGCAACTGGTTTATGTTTTAAAGGGCTGGGCAATATTCGAATATGAGGGCCACGGAGAACACAAGCTCGTGGCAGGCACTTGTGTGCATCAGCCCCCGGGTATCCGTCACCGCGAGATCGCACATTCAGAAGACCTTGAGCTTCTGGAGATTGTCTTGCCTGGCCAGTTCGAAACAATCCCGATGCCTGACTAGGCATTTCAACAAATAACTCATTTACTTGGCACCCAATATGAAAATCATCGTGATTCCCGGCGACGGCATCGGCCCAGAGACCATGTCTGTGGCGGTAACGGCTTTAGAAATTATTTCCAGAAAATTCAATCTTGATCTGAATTTGCATCATGATATCGCCGGACACGATAGCTTGAAAAAATATGGGACAACAATTCATGACGGCTTGTTGAATGCGGTTAAAAATGCTGACGGTTTGATTCTGGGGCCAATGTCGACCTACGATTTCAAGGATGAAGCCAAAGGCGAAATTAATCCTTCGAAATTTTTCCGCAAGAGCCTGGATCTCTTTGCAAATATCCGTCCGGCAAAGACCTACCCGGGCAGTGGTTCGCAACACAAGCCACTCGATCTGGTGGTTGTGCGCGAAAACACCGAAGGTTTTTACGCGGATCGTAATATCGAGTCCGGCGGCAGTGAGATGCTGATCACCCCTGAAGTGGTGGTGTCCCTGCGTCGCATTACGCGCCATTGTTGCGAGCGCATTGCACGCGCAGCGTTTGAGTTAGCGATGACAC
>CANBUF010000035.1 GCA_947372575.1 Alcaligenaceae bacterium
CAGCCTGACCCAGAAAAAGTCGCCGCCTACCGTCCGGACCTCGTCATCGGCTGGCTCCCTGAGCAGACCGATGCGCTGAACATGCTGAATGTGGCGGTGTTCATCAGCGCCCCCCAGTCACTGGCTGAAATTGCCGACAGCGTTGAAAATTTTGGGCTTCTGCTCGGGACTTCAGACATTGCACGTAGCCGTGCCGATGCGTTGCGACTCACACTTGAAAAGCTAGGAAGCTCCCAGGCTGGCTCAACACGAACCCCCGTGCGGGTATTCATTCAGGCGGGAACCGAGCCTGAATACGCTCTGGGAGGAAACCACATCCTCTCGGATGTAATCGGACTGTGTGGCGGAATCAATGTCTTTGGTGATGCTGCGGCGATTGCACCCAAAATCAGCCCGGAAGGCGTGTTGGCCGTTAAACCAGAACTCGTGCTGGTCGGCAGAGCAGGAGTGGGAGCCACCCCGACAGTCGATCCAACGGCTCTGGCATACTGGAATGGTGTGGGCCTACCTGCCGCGCGGGCAGGCCAAGTCTATATGATGGATGCCGATATGCTGTATCGACCGGGACCGCGCCTCATTGATGCGGCAGGCCGCATTTGCGAAGTGATTCAGCAGGCCAGAAAATAACGTTCACCACAGGCATTCTGAAGCAATGCTTGTTTAAAAGATTACTCAGGGCAATTTATATGACACAGCAAGATCCTCTGATCATCGCAGGTACCGCCTATCAGTCCAGACTTCTGGTTGGCACAGGCAAGTACAAAGATTTTCAGCAAACGCGCGAAGCGATTGACCAGAGCGGCGCCGAAATCATCACCGTCGCGATCCGACGCACGAATATCGGCCAGGATACCTCGACCCCTAGTTTGCTTGAATATCTCCCCCCTGCACAGTTCACCCTGCTACCAAACACCGCCGGCTGCTATAGCGCCGAGGATGCCGTGCGCACACTGCGTCTCGCACGGGAATTGCTCGATGGGCACCGGCTGGTCAAACTCGAAGTCCTAGGAGATGCGCACACGCTATTTCCCAATATGCCAGAGACGCTGGCGGCAGCCAAGACCCTCGTAAAGGACGGGTTTGATGTCATGGTGTACTGCACAGACGACCCGATTCAGTGCCGCATGCTCGAGGATATTGGCTGCGTCGCGGTGATGCCACTCGCGTCTCTGATCGGCTCAGGCATGGGCATTCTCAACCCATGGAATTTACGACTCATCATTGATCAGGCACGCGTACCCGTGCTGGTCGATGCCGGTGTCGGCACTGCTTCGGATGCCGCAATTGCCATGGAACTCGGTTGCGACGGCGTACTGATGAATACTGCGATCGCTGGCGCTCAAAATCCCGTCCTGATGGCAAGCGCCATGAAAAAGGCCGTACAAGCGGGCCGAGAGGCATTTCTCGCAGGACGTGTGCCACGCAAAACCTACCAAGCCGCACCGAGCTCGCCCACGAGCGGCCTCATCACCCCGGTCGCCTCTGCGTGAACAGGCCCACCATGTCCCAGACACCCCCCAACACGCTGACCATCGCCGGAATGGACCCCTCTGGCGGAGCGGGTATTCTTGCTGATGTCAAAACCATGAGTGCTCTGGGCAGCTATGCGTGCGCGGTGGTTGCCGCCCTGACGGCACAGAATACGCATACGGTGTCAGATATTTCCCCAGTCAATCCCCAATTCGTCGGACAACAAATCAATACGCTGTTCGCGGATGTTGAAATTCATGCGGTCAAAATCGGCATGCTGGGTCAGGCCGGCATCATTGAAATTGTTGCCGAGCGCCTGGGCCATTTCAAGCCTGTTCATGTGGTGCTTGACCCGGTCATGGTCTCCAAAAGTGGGGACCTGTTGCTCGAACAAAAAGCCGTAGGTGTATTGCGCGAGCAGCTTCTGCCACAGGCTACCCTGCTCACCCCCAACCTGCCCGAGGCAGGTGTTCTGCTCGAACAAAGATCTGTCGAAACGCTCAAGGAAATGCGCCGGGTGGCTGAACGCCTGCGCAATCAGATGAGTTACTCTGGGCACAGGTGGGTCTTACTCAAGGGCGGGCATTTACCTGGCAACGAAACGATTGACCTGCTGCACGACGGTGACCAGATGATCGAACTGCCAGGACACCGGATCCAGACCAAAAACACCCATGGAACGGGCTGCACCCTATCAGCGGCACTCGCCGCACTACTGCCCCAGACAGAGAGTGTGCCGGACGCCGCGCGCCAGGCCAAAAACTATCTAGTACAGGCAATTTTGCATGCCGATGAACTAAAAGTGGGGACAGGCCACGGTCCCGTGCACCATTTTTACAAATGGTGGCAAAAAAGCCCCGTACAATAAGGGTTAACCTTCAGACACATATATCGAGCTATGAACGCGTCCAATTTGCCTAATATCGAGATCGCCCGCTTCAACATGGTGGAACAGCAGATCCGCCCCTGGGATGTCTCTGACGAACATGTGCTCCAGGCACTGATTGAGTTTCGCCGCGAGATGTTTGTCCCGAATGCCTACCGGGCAATGGCCTTCTCAGACATTGAAATTCCGCTGGTTCTGCAGTCCGGCGATACGCACCAGACAATGTTGTCACCAAAAATGGAAGCCCGGCTGGCTCAGTTGCTGCTCTTGAAGGCGGATGACTGCGTCCTCGAAGTCGGCACAGGCTCTGGCTACCAGGCGGCCTTGCTGAGCCGACTGGCACGCGAAGTCACTTCAATCGAAATTGATCCCCGTCTGGTCGCTTTTGCTCAACATAATCTTCAGCAAGCCCAGGTCAAGAATGTCACGGTCGAAACTGGCGATGGCAGCAACGGCTGGGGTACAACCGAATACGATGCGATTCTAGTGACAGGCTCGTTGCCAAGCATCCCTGATGCGCTCAAATATCAACTTTGTGTGGGCGGACGCATGGTCGTAGTTGTCGGACAGGCACCTGCCATGACGGTCTATCGCATCACACGGACAACCGCAGCGAGTTTTGAAACGGTTTCACTTTTTGAAACAGTCATCAAACCTTTAACGGGTCCCGTCGTTTCGCATTTTAAATTCTAAGGCACGAGGACTCAGGCTGATCGCGAGCCTGAGTCTTCAGTTCCGAAAGTTCTTAATTTCTTGCGTATCTTCAGTTCTGACGGATCTTCGTCACAAGCGCGGTCGTTGACCGGGCAAACTCAAAAGGTATCGCGACTGCACGCCCCCCCCAAGACTCAACCAGACGAGTCTCTGGCAACGTCGCCATATCGTAATCACCGCCCTTCACAATCATATCCGGACGCAAAAGCCCGATGATCTCAACGGGCGTGTCTTCGTCAAAAATTGTGACTGCAGTCACGCATGCCAGGGCAGCCAATAGCGCAGCACGATCATGTACGGCATTGAGCGGGCGATCCGGCCCCTTACCCAGACGCTTGGCAGACGCATCAGAATTCACAGCCACAATGAGCGCGCCACCAAGCTGCGCGGCCTCGTCCAGATAGGTGACATGTCCGCGATGCAGGATATCAAACACACCGTTGGTAAACACCACAGGGCCCGGCCAGACTTTGGCAGCTATTCGCTCAGCACAAGCCTGAGGTGTGAGGATCTTATTCTCAAAGCGCGCAGTCATTTTATTGGCTCAAACAGGTGCAACAACAGGCGCGACCACTCCACGCATCAACTCTTTGCGATAGCGGTTGAGATCTTGCACGGTCTTAAATGAGTGATCAAACAACAAAGACATGTTGTGAAGAATGCGGGTCGAGACTTTGCCTTCCCATTCTTTGTCAAAAACGATTTGCGTATCCAGCCAGCGCTCGAGCCAGCCTGGCTCAGGCAACTTGCTCTGCACAGTGTCCTCAGGGA
Source organism: Alcaligenaceae bacterium (assembly GCA_947372575.1). Next base: position 3,842 of record CANBUF010000035.1, read on the forward strand.
ACATCTGTTTGTTGACATGCAAATTGGTCGGGTGCAACGCCTGCGGTGTGCGGTGTGCAGAAGCCATCAGTACGCCAATTTTTGCAAAGGCAATCCGCGCCTGTTCACCGATTTCCTGGCCGCGCTGCGTGAGCGCACGCTTCATGTAGCGCAGGTAAGCGCCCGCATGGCGGGCCTCGTCCTGCGAAATGACTTTGTAAATTGCCTTGATCACAGGCTCGGTATGCCAATCTGCGGCGCAACGATACCAGTGGTTCAAGCGCACTTCGCCACAAAAATGCAGCATTAATGTCTCAAGCGGTGGTGCGGGGTCGAACTCAAACCGGACTTTATGCAGCTCTTCTTCGGTGGGAACAAGATCTGGCGCAAAACGGCGTAAATATTCAATCAAGACAAGTGAATGCTTTTGTTCTTCAAAAAACCAAACGGACATGAAGGCGGAAAAATCACTATCGTCGCGATTGTCGCGCAAGAACATTTCAGTCGCGGGCAATGCGGCCCATTCGGTAATTGCATTCATTTTGATGGTCTGCGCTTGCTCATCGGTGAGCTTGCTACGATCAAAGTCCTGCCAGGGAATATCCGTCGCCATGTTCCAGCGAACCGATTCCATGGATTTAAAAAGTTCTGTGTAAAGCATGATTGATTGCCTTAAATATGATGCTGAATGTTCAGCGCATCAGCGTCCACAGTGCAACAGCCAATGCGACGGCTGCAACACCTGTTAATGCCATTAATAAACGATTGCCCTGCTCTCGCGCCTGACGCATTTGCTGCAATTCCGCTAAAACTGAAGCGGACAGATCGGGACGATTGAGCTGGGCATGTATCAGGCGCGGGAACTCAGGTAGCCACTGCGCCCACTGACCTGCTTCTTGGGTGAGCTTCTTGCGAATGCCACGTAAACCCACCCTTTCGTGCATCCAGTTTTCGAGATATGGCTTTGCCGTTTTCCATAAGTCTAACTGGGGATCAAGCTGCCGACCTAATCCTTCTACATTCAGAAGGGTCTTTTGTAACAACACAAGCTGAGGTTGAATCTCAACATTAAAGCGCCGCGACGTCTGAAACAGACGCAACAGCACCTGCCCCAAGGATATTTCGGCAAGCGGGCGATCAAAATACGGCTCACAAACCGACCGCACCGCCCCCTCAAGCTCTTCTTCACGCGTATTGGGCGGCACCCAACCCGATTCGATATGCAGGCGCGCAACGCGCCTGTAGTCGCGCTGAAAGAAGGCCAGAAAGTTCTGAGCAAGGTAGTTTTTATCAAACTCGGAGAGTGAACCTACGATACCGAAATCCAGAGCGATATAACGACCCAGGGTGTCCGGGCGATCCGAGACATAAATATTGCCCGGATGCATATCGGCATGGAAAAATCCATCTGTAAACACCTGAGTAAAAAAGATCTCTACACCGGTTCTCGCAAGCGTAGGAATATCTACGCCGAGCGTACGCAGTCGATCGATCTGACTGACTGGCACCCCATACATGCGCTCCATCGTGAACACCGTATTGGCACAATAGTCCCACATCACCTCAGGCACCCAGAGCAGATCGCCCCGCTCGGTTCCTGCTGGAAAATTTCGTCGTAACTGGCTGCAGTTCGCGGCCTCACGCAACAGGTCCAGTTCGTCATGGAGGTGCTTGTCAAACTCACCCACGACTTCACGCGGCTTCAGTCGTTTGCCATCTGGCGCAAGCCTTTCGATCAGCTTGGCCAGTACGCGCATCAGCGACAGGTCTTTATCAATCACGTTGAGGATCGCAGGCCGCAAGACTTTGACCGCGACGTGGCGGCCATCATGCAGCACGGCGAAATGCACCTGCGCGACCGAAGCCGAAGCCACCGGGTCGACTTCAAAATGCCTGAAAAGTTCTGAGGGTGGCCTGCCAAGCGCCTGTTCGATGCAGTCTGCTGCGACATTCGACGGAAACGGCGCGACCCGATCCTGCAGCATCGTGAGCTCATCGGCGATATCGGGCGGAATCAGATCTCTGCGTGTCGACAGCACCTGACCGAATTTCACAAAAATCGGGCCAAGGGATTCGAGTGCCAGCCGTAAACGCTGTCCGCGCGGCATCGTTGGGCGCGAACCGAGCCTGACCAACCACAGCAAACGAAAAGCCGTGGGGTGATTAATTCCGGACAGCACGAGCTCATCAAGCCGATAGCGCCACACCACCATTACGATACGCGCGAGACGAGGCAGCGACATCATGCCTGACGGCCTGCTTGACGTACCAAAGCGTCCACCCTTGCAACCAGTGCGGCATGGCGTTGCACCAGCGCATCGACACGTGCACTCGCCTGATTTTGCCGCTGTTGATGCATGAGTAAAAGTGGCCTTCCAGTTAGAACATCTGTTTCTTCGGCAAGGTATTCCGAAATGTTGTGGGCAAATCCCAGTGCCAGGGTGCGTGCGCCCTGGAGTGCCTGCCCGACTCCCTGGGTCAAGCGTCTGGCTGGAACATCACCCATCCAGTGCGCGAGAGCATCCTCTGGATCAGGACGCAAATTGCGTGCCAGATCAGAGATCACCTGAGCCAGGGCAGCTTGCCCCGAAATATGGACGAGCTCGGCCAAATCTACAGACTGACTCGGATCGAGCAATTGAGAGAAGTTTAATTTTTCGGCAATGATATCCAGAACGACATCCGGCACCACGGCCGCATCCGACTGCTCCAGGTGACCCATGGCGTCAATGGTCAAGGTCACGGCAAAGCCACCCAGACTGATGCGCAAGGTCTTGCCGGCATGCTTGGCCAAACGCTCAGCCGCCCAGGGCTGTTGGCGGGTCAGCAGATTGAACCCTGCAGCAACCACGCGCACGGGGTGTAATCGATCGAAGTTCAGCATGGCTGGCGTGAAATTTTTCACGTTCGGATAGGACTTATGCAATCAGTAAACCAGCAGTTTAACGGGTAATAACAAACACGCAGGCTCGAATACCGCGGGAAATCGCCTGCTGATAAGAGGAAACGCCCGCACAAGGCGGGCGTATTTAAAACGATTGCCAGAATAGATATCAAATCAGCTTGCTTGCAACACAGGAATTTGCTGAATCCCTGCCAACAACCAGCCGCCCTGCTCAGGCTTGAACAGATTCCAGACCTCTTCAAAACGGAAAGCCTCTGCACCTGCCTGTTCACGCAGCATGCCTGAAAACCGGACACTTGCAAGATTCCCGTCGGTGACTTTTTCGATGCCAAGCATTTCGGCATTCAACAGCACAACTTCGGTATGGTTGTTACTCGTACGACCATTGAGCTGTGCCTGCAATTCAATCATCAGGTCATCAGTCAGGAAATTGCGTAACGACGATACGTCTCCGCTATCCCAGACTTTTTGAATAGCGACGAACTGATTCTTGGCCTCCTGAAGGAAGCGGGTCGAATCAAAATCCGTTGGAATCGACCAGTTTTGAGCGGGCTGAACAGCTCCGGAACCAAAGCCGGCAGTCGACAGTGCGCCACCTGTCTGCTGAGCGCCAGGCGCAGAAGACTCACGCATCATGTCGTAAGAAGACTGGGCAGACGGGCTCGCGCCCATTGCCTGCATAGATGGCTGCGAAGAACCCCCTCTAAGCATGCGCATGACGAACATAATGACAAACACAACAAGCCCGCCTAGCAACACCATTCCCAACAGACTGCCAAACGCACCCGACATCCCGAGATGAGACATCAGCGCCGCGATCCCCAGGCCTGCAGCTATCCCGGCCAGAGGGCCCAGCCAGCGCGAAGCACCTGACTTGGGTGCGGCAGCTGCAGGGGCAGGAGGTGTCGCACTGCGCTGCATGCTTGAAGCGGGTGCCATGGAGGAGGAAGGTCGTTGGCTGCTGACGTTAGCGGACTGACGTCCTGCACTGGACCCTCCACCCAGTCGGGCAGCATCAGAATCAACAGGCGCGGCGGCCAGGACAAGGCCACCCACAGCAATGAGCGTGGCAACCAGAAAACGGGATAACGGACGAAACATGAAAGCTCCTGAGCGAATGATTCGCTTTTAAAGACTATTAGCACCAGAAAATCTTACTGGAAGCTGAATCTTACTGAAAGCTGAACAAGAATACTAGGGGGTAGACCAAGATAATTCAAAGAAGTTCATGGCCTAGCCAAGTTTTACACCTTCATGCAATGCGGTCAGCCCTGCCGACAGATTGAAATACTGGACCCGGGACAAACCCGCCTCGCCAAGCATGGTCTTGAGGGTTTCCTGATCCGGATGCATCCGGATGGACTCTGCCAGATAGCGGTAACTATCGGCGTCGCCTGCGACCTTCTGGCCCAGCCAGGGCAGCACTTTAAAGGAATACCAGTCATACAACGGTGCGAGCGGCTGAGCAACCTTGGAGAACTCAAGTACCAGCAGTTTGCCTCCGGGCTTGAGCACGCGGGTCATTTCAGTGAGCGCCCGATCTTTGTGCGTCATGTTACGTAACCCAAAGGCAACGGTCACCCGGTCAAAATAATTATCCGGAAAGGGGAGTTTTTCAGCATCACAGACCGCAGTAGGCAGAAGCAGGCCTTCGTCCATCAGACGGTCCCGCCCGACACGCAGCATCGAGTCATTGATATCGGTCAGCCAGACTTCACCCTGAGATCCTGCCTGACGGGCAAAAACACGCGCAAGGTCACCCGTCCCACCCGCGATATCGAGCACCCGCATGCCAGGACGAACCGCAGCACGCGCGACCGTAAAGGTCTTCCAGAGGCGATGCAGACCCGCCGACATCAGGTCATTCATGACGTCATAACGCGAGGCAACCGAATGAAAAACTTCAGCGACTTTGCTGGCTTTTTCAGATTCAGCAACCGTCTGGTAGCCGAAATGCGTTTTTTCTTCAGACATTGAAAATACCTGGTAATTTTCTGGACAATGAGCCTTCATTATCGCAGTTCACTGGACCGACAGCGGTAAATGCCAGCAAAGTGTCATAAACATGACATATTGACACCATATTATTGCAACATCGTCGTCACGTATGCCGACCATTTCGAGCGTAGCCCTATGTCAAGCACCATCCTAGTTGTCGAAGACGAACCTGCCATTCAGGAGCTGATCGCAGTCAATCTGTCCTTTGCCGGCCATAAAGTGTTGCGGGCCTTTGATGTGATGCAGGCCGAAACCCTGATTCGTGCGGAATTACCGGATCTGATTCTGCTGGACTGGATGTTGCCTGGCGCGTCAGGACTGACACTGGCCCGCAAACTGCGCAGTGATGAACGTACCCGCCTGATCCCTGTCATCATGCTGACAGCAAAAGGCGCAGAACAAGATAAGGTCGACGGGCTTGAAGCGGGTGCCGACGACTACATCACCAAGCCATTTTCGCCAAAAGAGCTCATGGCGCGCATCAAAGCGGTCCTGCGCCGGCGCGCGCCTCAACTGACAGATGACACGATTGATATCGATGCGCTCAAACTCGACCCGGTTTCTCATCGACTGACTGGGCGTGGCCAGGCGCTTGCGATCGGACCGACTGAATTTCGCCTGCTGCACTTTTTCATGACACACATGGAACGCGTTTTTTCGCGTGGCCAGCTGCTCGACCAGGTCTGGGGCGATCATGTGTTCGTGGAAGAGCGGACTGTTGACGTGCATATTCGCAGATTACGCAAAGCACTGGAACCGACAGGGCATGAAGTACATGTTGAAACAGTCCGCGGCAGTGGGTACCGGTTTACCGCGCAACCCTACCGGACCTCAAATTAAAAATAAAAAGTACGATCTCGCACCAGTCTGATGAGAAAATACAAGGCATGAGCGCCCTTCGCACCCTGATCTGGTTTCTGTTCTGGTCCCTGCTGGCATCTGGCATTGAGTACCGCTGGCAGACCTCTGCTGGCTGGATTGCACTGGCAATTGCCTGCGCAGCCGTGATGACGTGGCGAAGGCATCAGGCAGGCATTGTCGCAAGGTGGGCGCTTCACCCAGAGACGGATCCCCCCGCTGATGTCGGGCAGTGGGAGGATATGGTGGCCAGCCTGTATCGCCACACACGCTCCCAGGCACTCGCCGTGCGCGAACTACAAGAAACGAATGACGCGGTGATGTCGGCGGCACAAGCGCTCCCGATCGGCGCACTCACCATGAATAAAGATTTTCAGATCCGCTGGTTCAATGTCGCGGCAGAAAAACAACTACAGCTCAAATCCGGTCAAGACATTGGGCAGAACCTCCTGAATTTATTACGCTCCCCTGCCTTTATCGCCTACGCCAGACAAACCGAATGGCCTGACTCGCTGGTATTACGGCTCCACCTCGGCGACAAACCCCAGAGCCTCATGATGCGCCTGGTGCCTTATTCGGGGGACCAGCTGTTATTGATGACGCGCGATCTGACGTTAATTGAAAAACTGGAGACCACCCGGCGTGATTTTGTCGCGAACGTTTCTCACGAGATGCGCACTCCACTCACTGTTCTGTCGGGCTTTCTTGAAACCCTGCTGGATGCGCCCGCAGGTGCAATTAGCCGCGAACAATCCCGGCAATATCTGTCCATGATGCACGAGCAGGCTTTGCGGATGGAAGCGCTGGTTGCAGACCTGCTCACACTTTCTGCGCTGGAAACCTCACCCAGCGCAGACCGCTCGACCATCGACGTCGCTGCATTGATTCAAACCGCTCGCCTTCAAGCCGAAGCCCTCTCATCCACGAGACATGTGTTTGAGTGGCAGATTGAACCGGGCCTGAATTTACTGGGCAATGCCTCCGAACTGACTTCCGCTATTTCTAACCTGCTAACAAATGCCGTGCGCTACACACCTGCAGGTGGCCACATCTCCGTGCACTGGCAGCGAGAGCCCAATGGCGCTGCGCGCTA
>CANBUF010000036.1 GCA_947372575.1 Alcaligenaceae bacterium
CTCAGCCGAAAGCTGAATCGGTGTCAGTGGATTTTTGATTTCATGCGCGAGCCTGCGTGCGACCTCTCCCCAGGCTACGCTGCGATTGGCAGAGATCACCTCTGTGATGTCATCAAACACCACCATGTAGCCATTATCTCTGCCATCCACACGTAAATGCGTACCGCGGGCCAGCAGTGTCAGCGTATGGGTTTCGGCATCGGGATTGACTTCTTGCAAGGTGATTTCAAATTGCTCTTGCCAGTGCACACGTTCGGAGCCCACTGCGATATGTTCTGAAAATGCCTGCCGAATCATGCGAGAAAATTCGAGCATGCCATCAATAGTCTCGAGAGGCCGGCCAGGTACCGCGCGAAGATCGACCTCGAGAATGGTTTGTGCGCCCTGATTAAACGTTGTGATGCGGAATTGTTCGTCAAAGACGAGTACCCCAGCAGATAAATTCGAAAGCACGCTTTCAAGATATACGTTGGAACGTTCTAATTGCTGGCGATTGCTTTCGACCATCCGCCGGGCTTCGTCCAGCTGTCGTGTCATAGTATTGAATGAGCGTGTCAGCTGTCCGACTTCATCTTTTGAAAGCGGCTCAGGCAATGCCGTAAAGTCACCCGCACTGACAGCCTGTGTGGCCGAGGCGAGGGCCAGCAATGGGCTGACCAGTCGTTTGGACAGATAAAGTGCAACGGTAATCGCGGCAAACACTGCCAGCAACAAAGCCAGCGTGAGTGTCACACCGAATAAATTACGCAGGCTCTGACGCGACAAGGCCAGCTCCTGGTAGTCGAGATAGCCTTTCTGGACTTCGCTGACATTACGTGCAATTTTTTCAGAGACAGGTTGAATAAGCTGCAGCCAACGGGCATCTGAGTTCACACCCAGGGACACATCATTTCTTTCTGCCACACTCAACGGCACAATGACACGCAACTGCAGGCTGGATTCGGCCGCGGCCGAGTTCGGATCATCCGAATCCACTGCCGAATAGCCACGCGTCATCTTGAGCTGATTCAAAATACTCGGGGGTGGGAGCAACGGCAAAAGTGAGCCAAGCTTTTCGGTCGAGAACGCGATGAGTCTGCCGCTGCCGCTAAAGACCATGGCATCAATCGAGGCATTCGACTCACGCAAGCGCGTCAACACACCCGAAATATCAGAGTCACTGGTGTTGTTGAGCTCTGGTGCCATGATGCGTGCACGGACATCGAGCTCAGCTAACTGTGTGTCGAGTGCCGCGCGGCCAAGCGCAAGGCCAGACTCAAGTGCAGTATCCACACGCACGTTGAACCAGGACTCAATTGAGCGTGACATAAACTGGACGGACACCGCGTAAATCAATGCCCCAGGCAACACGCCGATCAGCGTAAACGCTAGTGCAAACCGCGCGGTCAAGCGCGCCCCAAATTTACCGCGCCAGCGTTGTCCAATCAGCCGCACCGTCAACGTGACCACCCAGACAAACAGAGCGAAGGCAAGTGCACCATTGAGCCACAACAGCAAGGATTGATATTGGGCGACGCGCGAGGCATTGCCTGTTGACCACGCCAATAAGCCAAAGAGGGCCGCGCCACTGATAACCCCAACAATCAGCGTGAGTCGTAACAGCCAGTTCATCGCGCAGACTCCGGCGGCCGAATCGAAAAATCAAAAGGCGCCCAGGGACTGGTCAGTGACCAGGCACCACGATTGGTCGCATCCAGACGCATCCGGTGCGCCAGTTGAGAGGTATCCAGACGTATGCGAACCTTGCCGTCATAACGCGTATCCGTTGCAAACCGATCAACGGGCGCGACAGGCCACGCACGCACCTGACTGATCACGGCCAAGGCCTCATCGAGAGAAGCCACGGGCAAAAACAGATCGCCACTTGCGACGCGCCATTGTTGGGTGAGTGTGTTGTAGGTCACCCTGCGCGTCAGCGACGTATCAACAATAACTTTATTCAGCCACCACCATCTTGCCGAGGTGATCTTGAGGTCAACCGTGAAAAACAGTGGCACACCACGCCCGGCCGCCTCTCGCACAACCTGGCTCAGGCTCATCGAGGCGTCGAGATCCATCGTCATCTGGCCATCAATGATCAACGGCTCGGTGCGTGTGATGCGGGCATCAGCCGCCCAGACGAACGATGCCCAGGTCCACGCACAGAGCGCCAGTAAGGCCAAAAAGACTTGTCGCATCATGCGCGAAGCGCCGAGTGAAAGTGTCATACCCAGAGATTCACCTAAATACGTCTGGTAAACAATGCAAAGAAAAAGCCATCATGACCTGCAGGGTACTGCGCGTTCGGTGCGCAGGGCAATAGCTGACCGGGAGCATCCAGGCGTTCAGCCTGGACATGACGCGCCAAAAACGTCTGAGCCTGCATTTCACACTCCTCAGGAAAGATTGAGCAAGTCACCAGCAGCAACTTTCCACCCGGTGCAACGGTGCTCCAGAGTGCATCCAGAATTTCGCGCTGCAGTTTGACCGTCTGCGCAATATCATCAGGACGCCTGAGCCAGCGGATATCGGGATGACGCCCCACGATTCCAGAGGCCGTACAAGGCACATCGGCCAGGACCGCATCGAATGGCTTGCCATCCCACCACACGTGTGAACGGATCGCGCTTTCGGCGACAAGATGTACACCTGGTCGCATGAGCTTGAGGCGTTTGAGGTTTTGCTCCACGCGTGCCAGGCGCTGGGCATCTATATCCAGAACCGTTAAGTCGATATCCGCAAGCTCCAGCAAATGCGCTGTCTTGCCGCCTGGGGCGGCGCACGCATCCAGCACCCGCATACCAGGCTTGACATCGAGCAAGGGGGCTGCGAGCTGGGCGCCCGCATCCTGAACTGACCACCACCCCTGGTTATAACCGGGCAGGGAGACAATCGGGCGGGGGGTTTGCAGCACCAGGCCAGCCGGGCCAAACGGCACCACGACAAGACCCGCCTCGACAAACGCCTCTTGAACCGCCTCGCGGCTCGTGACATGCGTATTGACGCGCAAGCTCAAGGGGGGATGCGCATTGGCAGCGTGCAGCAGGCTCTCCCACTGCTGAGGGTAGGCTTTTTGTAATGCCCGGATCCACCAGGCGGGATGGTTCCACTTTGCTTCGATATCATCCGCGATCTGCGCATGGACGCTGTCGCGCTCACGCTGAAAACGCCTGAGCACGGCATTGACCAGGCCCTTGTAGTTGACGAGCGCACGCTGCAACTGGGTCGCCTGCACACTCTGGTCAACCAGTGTGTGTGCGGTGTACTGAGGGGCCGTTGGGTCGCTCGTGGCGTCGTCCGTGTGCATGGCAACGTCGAGCAGCAGCAAGGCGAGCCCCAATAACGCGCCAATCACCGGGCTTGAAGGTTCGCGCTGGACCAGCAGGCGTCGGATCGCGATGGCCTCGCCCCAGTGGCGCATGGCATAAAAAGCCAGCGCCTGGGTAGAGGGTCGCAATTCGGACGGCGTTTCGGCCAGGGCTTCGGTCAGTGACTGGCCGCCTTCGACGGCGGCAACGGCGCGGGCGGCAGCCAGCAGGCTGTTAGAGAGGGCAGGTGCGACATGATTCATACCCTGATTGTAGGGGCTAGCGATGACTCGCGGGGGCGGGAATCGAAGTCAAGGAGGGAATCGCCCCGGCACACGTTAAAATGGGCACCTTAACAATGCGGGCTTTTGCCCCTCAGGTGTCAGCTATGTCCTCCCCAAAAGTTGGTTTTGTCAGTCTCGGATGCCCCAAGGCGCTCGTTGACTCTGAACGTATCCTCACGCAATTGCGTACAGAGGGTTATCAGATTGTCCCTGATTACAACAATGCCGACGTGGTAGTCGTCAACACCTGTGGCTTTATCGATAGCGCCAAAGCCGAGTCACTCGATGCAATTGGCGAGGCGATTGCCGAAAACGGCAAAGTCATTGTGACGGGCTGCATGGGCGTAGAGGAATCAGTCATCCGTGCCGTTCATCCGAGCGTGCTGGCCGTCACCGGGCCGCAGCAGTATGAGCAGGTCGTACGTGCGGTGCATGAGGCCGCCCCACCCAATGCCTCGCATGACCCTTTTCTGGACCTGGTGCCCCCACAGGGCATCAAGCTCACCCCACGCCATTACGCCTATCTGAAAATCTCCGAAGGCTGCAATCACCGCTGTAGCTTCTGTATTATTCCTTCGATGCGCGGCGACCTGGTCAGCCGTCCAGTGGGCGACGTGCTCGAGGAAGCGCAACGACTCGCACGCGCAGGCGTCAAGGAATTACTGGTGATTTCACAGGACACCAGTGCCTATGGCGTGGATATCAAATATCGCAGCGGCTTCTGGAATGGACGTCCGGTTAAAACCCGCATGACTGAGCTCTGTGATGCCTTGTCCGAACTCGGAATCTGGGTGAGATTGCATTACGTCTACCCGTACCCAAGCGTCGACGAAGTCATCCCCCTGATGGCCGAGGGCAAGATCCTGCCGTACCTGGACATCCCTTTTCAGCATGCCAGCCCACGCATACTCAAGGCGATGAAACGCCCTGCCTTTGAAGACAAAACACTGGCTCGCATTCATCGCTGGCGCGAGCAATGCCCCGATCTAACCTTGCGCTCCACCTTTATCGTGGGCTTTCCGGGTGAAACAGAAAGTGAATTCCAGTACTTACTCGACTGGATGTCCGAAGCACAACTGGATCGTGTAGGCTGTTTTCAATACTCACCCGTCGAAGGCGCTCCCGCCAATACACTGGATGGCATCGTGCCTGACGAAGTCAAACAAGAGCGCTGGGATCGCTTTATGGCGCATCAGCAGGCAATCTCAACAGAACGCCTGGCCAAACGTGTAGGCAAAGAAATTGATGTGCTGATCGACGAAGTCGACGAAGACGGTGCCGTGGGCCGCTCAAGCGCCGATGCACCTGAAATCGACGGCAACGTATTTGTCAGCAGCGAAGAGAGCCTCAAGCCTGGCGATATGGTCCGCGTGCGCGTGACCGATTCTGATGAATACGATCTCTGGGCGGACAAGATCTGACTGTGAATCCGCAAACACTCCAGCAAACACGCCCTCTACGCGTTGGCTTTGCGGGCACACCGGAATTCTCACGCCTCGCCCTGCAAGCCATTCTGGAGGCGGGGTTTGAAGTTCCACTGGTCCTCACACAGCCTGACCGCCCCTCCGGGCGCGGCCTCAAGCTCACGCCCAGTGCCGTCAAACAACTCGCACTGACGCACAACATCCCGGTCGCACAGCCTCGCAGCTTACGGCTGGATGGTAAATATCCGGACCAAGCGCAGACAGCACAAGCAGCACTGATCGCCGCACAACTTGATGTGCTGGTAGTCGCAGCCTACGGTCTGATCCTGCCCGCCTGGGTGCTTGAAATGCCGCAATACGGTTGCCTGAACATTCACGCCAGTCTGTTGCCACGATGGCGCGGTGCTGCGCCCATTCAGCGGGCAATCGAAGCCGCAGACGCCGACACAGGTGTCACCATCATGCAGATGGACGTGGGACTGGATACGGGGGATATGTTGCTGGTAGAGTCGCTGCCGATTCACGCATCAGACTCTGCCGCGACCCTGCATGACAAACTCGCCGAACAAGGCGCAAGACTGATCGTCACCGCATTACAGGCCTTACCGCAAGGCACACTCAAGCGCGTCGCCCAGCCCGCCGAAGGCGTGACCTATGCTGCCAAACTCGACAAAGCAGAAGCCGCACTCGATCTGACCCAGTCCGCAGCGTTACTGGCACGAAGGATTCGCGCCTTTAATCCCGTCCCGGGCGCGACCATTCGGCTGCCAGGCATCGAAGAACCCGTCAAAATCTGGCAAGCCCTCGCACTGGATGATGTGGGACACATGACCCCCGGAGAGGTCCTGAAGGTTTCTGCCGAAGGCATAGACATCGCCTGCGCACAGGGCACGCTCCGACTGCTCGAGCTGCAACGTCCAGGCGGCAAACGCCAGCCTGCTGCGGTATTTATACAGGGCTGGTCTGGCTTGGCATGATTTGATCTGGCTTAGCACAAGCACTTCACCCGCTAGCGGCTCGGGTTGATCCCGGAGCACGCAGGGTTCACAAAAGTGACTCGCAAGATTAAAGCCCCGTCGCCTCGGCGACCTTAGTCTCTCTGACTTTCATCCACAGGATAATCGAAGACAACACCAGCGTAATCGCATTGGCGGCCACAACAGGAATCGAACCAATCAGCACGCCATAGGCGAGCCAAAAACAGATTCCGGCGGTAAACAAGACGTACATTGCGAGCGAAATCGCTCTGGTATCCCGCGTGCGAATGACCTTCCACGTTTGCGGAAAAAACGCCGCGGTCGTCAAGAAGGCGCCAAAATAACCAACAAGCTCGATCGAGAGGGGTTCCATGCCTTGCTGCTTAATCGCGCTCGAGCTCGCGCTGCTCTTTGCGCAGCCGTGCTTTGAGACGTGTTTGCTTGAGCATGGACAGATGCTGCACAAAAACCTTGCCATTCAAATGGTCTATTTCATGCTGAATGCAGACCGCCAGCAACTCCTCAGCGTCGAACTCGAAACTCACGCCATCCAGATTGAGTGCCCGCACGCGTACCTCCGCGGGACGCTCCACTTCGTCATAGACACCCGGCACCGAGAGACAGCCTTCTTCGTAGGTTTTCTGATCGTCGCTACTGGCAATGATTTCAGGATTGATCAGCACCATCAAGTCATTTTTTTCTTCGCTGACATCCATCACCACCACGCGCTCGTGCACATCCACCTGTGTGGCGGCTAGCCCCACGCCTGGCGCCTCGTACATGGTTTGCGCCATGTCCTGGACCAGCTTGCGGATACGGTCATCCACCACGGCAACGGGCTTTGCAACCTTGTGCAGTCGTTTATCGGGATAGTGCAGGATCGTGAGCAATGCCATGAGAAGCTGAGATATGTAAGCGATGGATGACCCATTTTAATGCCATGGCTGGACATTTCAAGCCTAGGCCCTCTTTGGCGCATCGGCCAGGCATGGCAAACTTTGCCAATGCTGCCTCATACCTCTCACGAAGCGCTTGCTGCCTGGGTACGTCTCAGCACCGAGCCTGGCCTGGGTCCCATAAAGATTCACAGGCTTTTATCCCTTTTTGATAGTCCGCAGGACTTGTATAGCGCCTCGAGTGACGCTCTGCATGCCAGACTGCCGGCAGCCCTTGCACTGAAATTATCTCAGGCACCCGATCTTGCTCGTCTGCGACAAATCGATGCGACACTTGCCTGGCTCGCACATGACGCGCACCATCTACTGACAGTTACGCACCCACTCTATCCGCCCCTACTCAAGGAGATTCCGGATCACCCCGTGCTTTTGTATGCACAGGGTGATCTGCAGAGACTTCAACACGCTGGGATTGCAATCGTTGGGGCACGCAACGCCACAGCCGATGGGCGCGATCATGCAAAAGCCTTTGCACGACATATGTCTGAGCAGGGCTGGTGTGTCATCAGCGGACTGGCACACGGGATCGATGCAGCTGCGCATGCCGGAGCGCTACGCACCTCTCCTAACGCAGGAGGAACGATCGCAGTACTAGGCACTGGCATCGATATTATCTATCCTGCGGCACATCGCGTGCTCTCTGAGAAAATTGTCTCTCAACAGGGTCTGATTCTCTCTGAGTTCAGTTTAGGCACACCCCCGCTTGCTGGACATTTTCCCAGGCGCAATCGTATTGTGGCGGGGCTTGCACGAGGGGTGCTGGTCGTTGAGGCTGCCTGCAAAAGTGGTTCACTTATTACGGCAAGACTTGCCGCCGAAATGGGTCGCGAAGTCTTTGCCATACCGGGATCGATCCATTCGCCCCTGTCCAAGGGGCCACATGCCCTCATCCAGCAAGGTGCCAAACTCGTTGCCAATGCAGAGGACATCTTGTCAGAGCTTAGCCATGTTTCACTCTCGACAGTTCCAGATCACTCGATTTCAGAACGGCTGACCGATGCAGCAGACCAACTGATCGAAACACCTGCAATGACTCACCGCTCCCGAGAATGGGCACAATCGCCACTCTGGGCTGAGATTGGCTACAACCCAGTCTCCGAAGAAACGCTGGCGCAACGCTCAGGCTTAGCGCCCATGCGCATACAAGCCGAGCTCCTGACCCTTGAACTCAGTGGTGCCATTACACGCACCTCAAATGGGCGGGTCTCGAGAGTGCACCAGCAAGGCGTCACTTAGAACTGTATAGGTACATCATCGAGATCAAGTGGACGGCTCAGACTGATTAAATTGAAACCTATTGACTCAGATTAAAATCTGACGCGAGGCGTTCGGTTTTTATCGAAAGCAGCTGAGCCGTCGTGATCATCACGATATCGCTCTAACCTGCAGACGCTGCCTCGGGATCACCCTGCGCAATCGGCTACGATTCAATCGACAGGCACGTGCCCACGGCCTGTTATTTTTTCCTGAGACCAAACATGACGCTACCGAGTTTTGTAAAAATTGTAGAAGTCTCCCCGCGAGACGGCCTGCAAAACGAAAAAACCATGATTTCGACCGATGTCAAAGTCGATCTGATCAATCGATTGAGCCTTGCCGGGTTCAAGAATGTCGAAGCCACTTCTTTCGTATCTCCAAAATGGACGCCGCAAATGGCAGATGCGGCACAGGTGATGGCAGACATTACCCGGCACCTTGGCACCATCTACTCTGTACTGACTCCTAACATGAAAGGGTTCGACGCAGCGCTCGCGGCGCGTGCAGACGAGGTTGTCATTTTTGGTGCGGCAAGCGAAGCCTTTTCACAAAAAAACATTAACTGTTCGATCGCCGAATCCATTGAGCGCTTTGAGCCAGTTGCCGCAGCAGCAAAAGCTGCAGGCCTGCGCCTGCGGGCAGCGCTGAGTTGCGCGCTCGGCTGCCCCTATGAGGGCGAGGTGCCGGTCGCACAAGTCGTCGCCGTAGCCAAACGCTTTGCTGACATGGGCTGCGATGAAATCGATATTGCCGACACCATTGGCGTGGGCACACCCAAACGCGTCCGCGAGGTGATGCATGCGGTGACTCGGGTCGTCGATCCGAGCCGGATTTCTGGCCATTTTCATGATACCTATGGGCAATCGCTTGCCAACATTCTGGCCTCTCTAGAAGTTGGTATTTCAATTTTCCACACCTCTGTCTCCGGCTTAGGCGGATGCCCCTACGCCAAAGGTGCCACAGGCAACGTCGCGACCGAAGATGTCTTGTTCATGTTGCGCGGAATGGGAATCGATACGGGCATCGATTTTGAGGCGGTCGTTGATATTGGCCAATGGATCTCGGCACAGCTCGGCCGCGCGGGTGGCAGTCGTGCAGGCAATGCGATTGCCGCAAAGCGGGTCGCATGATGAAGCCTATCCACCTCATTCTCGCGGCCATGATGTTTGCCGGCATCACAGCCACTGTACATGCTGCAGAATGCAGCATCAATATCGAAGCTGACGACGCCCTGCGCTATACGCCTGCGCACATCGACGTACCCAAAGTCTGCACGGACTTTACGGTCAAGCTGACCCATACCGGCCGGCTGCCTAAACTCGCAATGGGCCATAACTGGGTGCTGGTCAAGGCCGCAGACATGTCAGGCGTTGCCCGCACCGGAATGGCCGCCGGCGCTGAACAGGATTATGTCGACAAGGCAGATACGCGCGTGATTGCCTACACGCCCGTCATTGGCAGTGGCGAGAGTACTTCGGTGACGTTCCCAGTCAAACGGCTTAAAACAGGTGTTGCCTATACATTTTTCTGCTCATTTGCCGGGCACTCACCCATCATGCAGGGCACGCTCAGCGTCACGCCGTAATCCCGGATTAAGTGAAGGCAAGGCATGTCACGATACGTCACGTCTCGTAACGTAACGTCACAACGCGCCACGACATGCCAACACAACACCCAAGGCTGCTCAGGCCCTACTGATAGGTCCTGAGATCCTCAATCACCTTGCCATCGTTGGGCAAGGTCCCTGCTGCGACGCACTCAATCTCCGCACGCAATTTGGTGACCTCGCGCACGGCATCCTGCATCCGTTGCGTCAAGCCTGTCTCAGAGGTACCCACTTCGATTTTCAGCGTCATCAGATCCGTACCTGTCGAACCCGTAACCACGAGGCGCGCACGCGTGACCTCCGGAAAGCGGCGTGCGACTTCGGCGATCTGTCCGGGGTGCACGAACATGCCACGCACTTTGGTTGTCTGATCTGCTCGACCTAGCCAGCCCCGTATCCTGCGATTGGTGCGTCCACAGGGGGAGGCACCTGGCATGATGGCAGAGAGGTCGCCAGTGCCAAACCGGATCAGGGGATAGTCTGGATTGAGTGTCGTCACAACGACCTCACCCACCTCGCCATCAGGCACGACATCCTGCGTGCCAGGTCGCACGATTTCAAGCAGCAAATCCTCGCTGAGGATCAAGCCCTCGCGTGCCACAGATTCATAAGCAATCATTCCAAGATCAGCGCTCCCATAGGCCTGATAGGCGTTGACGCCACGCGCGGATAACCAGCCGCGCAATGAGGGTGGAAAGGCTTCGCCAGATAAAAGCGCGCAGCGCAATGACGGCAGCTGCACGCCCATGGCCTCGGCCTTTTCGAGGATGATTTTTAAAAAGCTCGGTGTCCCCATATAGCCATTGGGTGCCAAGTCATGCATAA
>CANBUF010000037.1 GCA_947372575.1 Alcaligenaceae bacterium
CCTAAATCAGACCAATGCAACCTACGAACAGCTCCACCTGGCGCTCATGTCTGGACTGCTGGGTAACCTGGGATTTAAGTCCGAAGAGTCCGGCAATTATCAGGGTGCGCGCGATATTAAATTCTGGATGCATCCAGGTTCGCGCATGCAAAAAAAGGCTGGCAAATGGATCATGGCCGCTGAGCTGATTGATACCAGTAAGCTCTATGCCCGCTGCGTAGCGCGTATTGAACCGACCTGGGTTGAACGTGTGGCAGGCCATTTAATTCGCAAGAATTGGACCGATCCGCGCTGGGAAAGAAAACTCGGCCAGGTCGTGGCGAACGAAAAGGGCACGCTCTATGGCCTGACGATTTATTCCGGACGACGCGTGCACTATGGACCCATTGCACCCGAGCAGGCGCGAGAGATCTTTATTCTCCAGGCGCTTGTGCCAGGCGAACTCGAATCCTCCATGGCCTTTGTGGCACACAATCGCAAGATGATTCTGCAGATCGAGCATCTTGAGCATCAGACCCGTCGCCCTGATATTCTGGTCGATGACAGTTTGATCCAGGCTTTTTATGAGCGTCTGATTCCGCAGGACATTTATCAGACCGCAACGCTTGAGCACTGGTACAAAAACTTACCGCGTGAGCAGGCACAGGCCTTGCTCCTGACTCGCGATGCCTTGATGCGCCATGAGGCTGCGGGCGTGACCACCGATGTGTTTCCAAAATCCTTTGATTGGCAAGGCGTGCGACTGGCTGTTGATTACCACTTTGAACCTGGTTCGCCCAAAGACGGCGTGACCGTGACGGTCCCACTTTACTTTTTGAATCAGGTCGATGCAGCGAGATGCGAGTGGCTCGTCCCTGGCATGGTCAAAGAAAAAGTGCAGATGCTCCTCAAGTCCTTACCCCAAAAGTTGCGCCGCCATTGCGTGCCACTGCCAGATTATGCGGCGGGCTTTTATGAGCGCTGGTATGAGCGGCTGAGCGCGCCCCCATGCAGTCTCGTCGAGGCGATCATTCAGGATATGTGGCTCGTGCTCAAAGTGCGTCCGGTTGTGGCCGACTTCAAGCCCGAAACCTTGCCCGCGCACTTGTTCATGTCTTTTAAAGTGATTGACGAGCATGGGCGCATGCTAAGCGCCGGGCGTAACCTTGCTCAGCTCAAAGCCGAGTTGGGTAAGCAGGCCCAGGCGACTTTCCAAAAGCTCGCTACCCGCTACCAGGAGGTCGCGAGCGCCCTGGCACACGATGAGATCACGGAGTGGAGTTTTGGGACGCTCCCCGAGCTCATGGAGATCAAACGTAAAAACCTGACTGTCATTGGCTACCCTGCACTAGTTGATCAGACGACGCACTGCGCGTTGGACGTTTTTGACGAAGTGCATACTGCGCGCATCGCGCATCACCGCGGACTCAGACGCCTGTTCAGAATTGCGCTGCGCGATCAGGTGAAATTCCTCGAAAAAAACCTGCATGACTTGACGCGTCTGGGCATGTTGTACATGCCGCTGGGGACGCAAGAAAAGCTGCGGGATCAGATCATCGACTGCGCGCTTGATCGTGCGTGTTTGAGCGCTCCCTTGCCAAATGATGCTGCAACCTTTGAGCTGCGCAGGCAAGAAGGGCGAGCCAAGCTTGGGCTCCTTGCTCAGGAGGTTGCACGACTGGCTGGCACCATACTGACCGAGTGGGCCGCCGTCATGCGCAAGCTCCCTCAGGCTAAACCGCATGCGTCGGCATATCAGGATTTACAGCTTCAGTTGAGTCAACTGGTGCCTGCCGACTTTATTACCGCGATTGCCGATGCGCAATTAAGCCATTTGCCACGCTATCTGAAGGCCGCGATGGCCAGGATTGACAAGTTGCGCACGGATCCCGCACGTGATGCGCGCCTGATGGCTGATATGGCGCCGCTGTTGACCCAATACAGTCGGGCGCGCATTGCACTCAAAGGCGCTCCCGATGCCGGGCTGGATGAATTCAGATGGTTGCTCGAAGAGCTCAGAGTGGCACTGTTTACTCAGGAACTGCGCACACCGACTCCCGTTTCAGTCAAAAGACTTCAAAAAGCCTGGGAGGCGATGCAGCGCTAGCCTGGCTTTACCAGGTGATAAAAAGATAAATCGCCAGCGCAATCAGTCCGAACTTGGTTGCCTTGTAGGCCGTGCGGTTGGCTTTTTTGAAGGCGCGACGTTTTTGATCCAGCAGCCAGTGATAATGCGTGAGCTGATTGATGAATCCGGTCTGATCCGTATCTGCATTGGGTGAGGCGGCAGCCGACATCATGACGCGTCCAAACCAGTGATTGAAGTGTTGCGCCCAACTCCAGATCAGAGGGCGTTCGACATCGCAAAACAAAATGATCCGGTTTTTTTCGGTCTTGTTGTAGGCGTCATGGACATAGGTTTCATCAAAAATCACCCCTTTGCCATCTCTCCAGCTGTGACGAACACCATCGACATCGATATAGCACTGGTCATCATTCGGCGTTGAGAGGCCCAGATGGAATCGCAGTGAGCCCGCAAAAGGATCGCGGTGCGGGTTGAGCTTTCCACCAGGAGGCAATTCTGCGAACATGGCTGCCTTGACGCTCGGAATCTGGTTCAGCAGTGCAACTGTCTTGGGGCAAAGTGCCTCGGAGGATGGATGTTTGGCGTCATACCACTTGAGATAAAACCTTTTCCAGCCATACTTGAAAAAAGAATTAAAGCCGATGTCGTTATGCAACTCTGGCGCTTTGATTTCTCTTAAGGTGGACAGGTGCAGTGCTTCATCGCGGATGATTTCCCAGTTGTCCTCAAGTAGTTTGAGTTCAGGCATTGTGTCCGTGGGGATGAACGGTGTGGTGGGGACTTTAGAAGTCAGCACCATCAGTGCGTTGATAGGCGCAAGCAAAATGGAGTGATCCAGCATCTGTCTGCCTAGCGGCAGCCGGATCCGGCCACGAAAGTGGGCAAACAGGATAGACCCGACCCACAATATTAGTACGAACCATTTCATCTTTATTTCCTATTTAACGAATGCTTAGTAATTCTACGCCTAGCGTGATGGCTGGGTGTTATGCGCATGCCGGAATGGGTACAATCTAGCCATGTCAGATTCCGTTGAACTTCAGTCCTCGCCTCCATCCGCAGCCCATCCCTTTGTGCACCTGCGCGTCCATTCCGAATACTCGGTGGTGGATGGCACTGTGCGGATCAAAGAGCTAATCAAGCGTATCACCCAATTGAGTCAGCCGGCGGTCGCACTGACGGATCTGTCAAACGTCTTCGGGCTCATCAAGTTTTACAAAGAAGCCAGGTCATCAGGTGTCAAACCCATCGCAGGATGCGATATCTGGCTGACAAATGACGAAGATCGCGACAAACCATATCGTATTTTACTGCTCGTCGCGAATCGTGCCGGATATCTTGCGTTGTGCGAGTTGCTGACGCGCGCCTGGCTGACTAATGCCCACCGTGGACGCGCAGAAATGCGACGCGAATGGCTCAAGGGCGTGAAAGGGCTGATTGTGCTGTCGGGTGCGCGCGGAGGCGACATCGGGCAAGCACTGATGGCGGGCAATCAGGATGCGGCGCAGGTCTATGCCAAGCAATGGCAGGAATACTTCCCTGGCAATTTTTACATTGAGTTGCAACGAACCGAGGCAGAGGCTGATCAGGCCTACGTGAGAGCCGCATTGAGTCTGGCTTCGACTTGCGGCTTGCCCGTGGTGGCAACCCATCCCGTTCAGTTCCTCGGGCGAGAGAATTTTCATGCACACGAAGCACGGGTTTGTATTTCCGAAGGTGAGATTCTCACCAATCCGCGTCGCCCACGCCTGTTCACTGAGGATCAATATCTCAGGTCGTCCGAAGAAATGGCGGAGCTGTTCAGCGATATCCCTTCGGCGCTGGCCAATGCTGTCGAGATTGCGCGTCGTTGCAACCTGACGCTTGAGCTCGGCCAGCCCCAGCTACCAAACTTCCCAACGCCCGAAGGCATCACGCTCGATGATTATCTGATTGAGTTGTCTGTGGCTGGACTTGAGCGCCGGATGGTGCAGCTGTTTCCGGATCCGGTCGCCCGCGAGGCCTCGCGCGAGCTTTACACTGACCGTCTGATGCTGGAATGTAAAACCATTATCCAGATGGGGTTCCCAGGCTATTTTCTGATCGTTCAGGATTTTATTAACTGGGGCAAGAACAATGGCGTGCCTGTTGGTCCCGGTCGAGGATCGGGCGCCGGTTCACTCGTGGCCTACTCGCTCGGTATTACCGATCTGGATCCGATCAAGTACGACTTGCTGTTTGAGCGCTTTCTGAATCCAGAACGCGTTTCCATGCCTGACTTCGATATTGACTTTTGTCAGGATAATCGTGAACGCGTGATTGAGTACGTTAAGACAAAATACGGTCGCGAAGCCGTCAGCCAGATCGCGACCTTCGGTACGCTGGGTGCCAAAGCGGTCGTGCGGGATGCAGGTCGCGTGCTTGATATGCCCTATATGTTGTGTGATGGCTTGTCCAAGCTGATTCCCATGAATCCGGCGGACCCTTGGACGCTGGATCGGGCACTCAAAGATGAACCCACCTTTAAAGAGCGCTACGAGAACGAAGAAGAAGTGCGCGCCCTGATTGATCTGGCACGCCCGCTCGAAGGACTGACCCGTAACGTCGGCATGCATGCCGGCGGAGTGTTGATTGCGCCGGGCAAGCTGACAGATTTTTGCCCCTTGTACTGCCAGCCAGGCAACGAAGACATCGCCGTATCGCAGTTCGATAAAGATGACGTCGAGGCTGCGGGTCTGGTGAAGTTCGACTTTCTCGGTTTGCGTAACTTGACTATTCTGGATTGGGCCGTGCGCTTTGTGCGCGCGCACAATCCTGAAAAACGCGACTTTGACATCATGTCCTTGCCGCTCGATGATCCAGCGACCTACCAGATTTTGTGCGATGCGAACACGACTGCTGTGTTCCAGCTAGAATCCCGGGGCATGAAGGAGCTGCTCAAAAAGCTGCGTCCCAATACCTTCGAAGACATCATCGCTGTGCTTGCGCTGTTTCGACCTGGTCCGCTTGAGTCAGGGATGGTTGATGACTTTGTCAATCGTAAGCATGGCCGCGCCAATGTCGATTACTTTCATCCTGACCTTGAGCCCACACTGAAAAGCACCTACGGTGTGATTGTGTATCAAGAGCAGGTGATGCTGATCTCGCAGATCATCGGTGGATATTCATTGGGCGGCGCAGATCTGTTGCGTCGTGCCATGGGTAAAAAGAAAGCCGAAGAAATGGCTGAGCATCGCGGACTGTTTGAACAGGGTGCGACCAAAAAAGGCTACGACCCAAAGGTTGCCGTCAAGCTGTTTGATTTGATGGAATTGTTTGCAGGCTACGGTTTTAATAAATCACACTCCGCAGCCTATGCGCTGATTGCCTACCAGACCGCCTGGCTCAAAGCCCATCATCCCGCAGAGTTTCTCGCCGCGACCCTGTCGTCCGATATGGATGACACCGGAAAGATGCAGATTTTCTGGCGCGATTGTCTGGCCAATGGCTTGACGGTGCTGCCGCCCGATGTGAATGCGTCGGGGTACCGCTTTGAGCCAGTCGCGGATGCGTACTCTGCCAAAGGGCAGCCGCCGCGCACGATCCGCTACGGTATGGGGGCGGTAAAAGGTACAGGGCAGGGCGCAGTCGAAGAAATCGTGCGTGCACGCCAAAGCGGTCCATTTACAAGTCTTTTTGATTTCTGCAACCGCATCGATCGCCATTCGGTCAATCGGCGCAGTATCGAGGCGTTGATCCGGGCAGGGGCCTTTGACCAGATTGAGCCGAATCGTGCCGCCTTGATTGGATCGCTCGCCACGGCCGTAGAAGCCGCAGATCAAGCTGCACGCAGTGCCAATCAGGTTTCGCTGTTTGGCGATGACAGCAATGAGGTGGTGGCAGTCGAGCTCGCTCGCGTGCCAGCCTGGGATTTGCGAACCAAATTATCCGAAGAAAAAACAGCCCTGGGATTTTTCTTTAGCGGCCATTTGTTTGATGCCTGGCGCGATGAGGTTCGGCAGTTTGTCAGCAAGCCACTCTCGCGACTTGAGCCAATGCGCGATGTCCAGTGGATCGCTGGCATCGTTGCCAGTACCCGGACCATGATGACGCGCCGCGGCAAAATGCTGATCGTATTGCTGGACGATGGCAGTGCACAGGTCGAGGTGACTGTGTACGCCGAGATGATGGAGCAGCATCGCAACCGTTTACGCGAAGACCAGTTGCTGATCGTTCAGGCCAAGGTGACCAACGACGAGTATTCCGGTGGAATGCGCGTGGCAGCAGAAAATATATTTGATTTGCAGCTCGCGCGCGAAACGCGGGCACGTGCGCTTCGCATCCGGTTAAACGGGAATGCGGATGCGGCGATGCTCAAGCGCATGCTCAATCCCCATCGTGCCGCGCCCGAAAATGGTTTTCCAGGTACGCCCGTCGAAGTCGTCTACGAGACGACCGCTGCCGTGTGCACGCTCCGGTTAGGTGACTCCTGGCGAGTCAGGCTGCCTGATGTTCTGGTCGAGCAGCTCTCGACCTGGGTCGCACCGACCGACATAGAAGTCGCTTATTAGAGAATGCCAGAGATGACAGATATTCGCCCCCTTCGGATCCTCCATTCTGAGGCTGCAACCAGTTTTGGTGGGCAGGAGCATCGTATTTTCAAAGAAATGGTGGCCATGCGCGAGCGAGGACACTACCTTGAGGCCGTCTGCCAGCCCGATGCAGAATTAACCAAGCGGTTACGGGATGCCGGGTTTGTTGTGCACACCATGTACATGGATGGCGTGGTGAATATCACCTCGGGTATTTTTAAGATCCGGCGCATCTTGCAGCGCGGCAAGTTCGATGTGGTCAATACGCATAGTCGGCAGGATACGATTATTGCGGCACCTGCCGCGAGACTCGCCAAAACACCTTTGATCGTGCGCACGCGCCATTTGGCGAGCCGGGTCAATTCGCTGCTCACCTACACCTGGCTCCCACATTGCGTCACAACCGTGAGCAAGTACGTGCGTCAGCAGTTGATCGATCGGGGGGTGCCTGCCGCACGAGTGGAGTCGATCTATACCCCGGTGGTTCTGGAGCAACCCGTCGAACATTCGACCTTGCGCCAGGAGCTAGGACTCAAGGACACTGACGTGATTGTCGGATGCGTGGCAGTTTTGCGTCCGAACAAAGGGCATCGCGCACTGCTTGACGCGATTGCACCCTTGATGGAGATTCATCCGGATCTGCATCTGGTGATCGTGGGGGGCGGCTCACCCGTATTCGAACAGTTAGTTGAAAAAATTGAAGAATTAAAATTATCAAGCCGGATACATTTATTGGGGACGCGCCGCGACGTGCCCAACTTGCTTGCTGGTTTTGACTTGTTTTGCCTACCGACTCGTCAAGAAGCGATGGGCACTGCCTTTGTAGAGGCCGCAGCCAGTGGGCTACCGGTCATTGGCACGGACGTGGGCGGTGTCGGTGAAATGCTGGTCAATGAGCAAACGGGTATTCTTGTCCCGCTCGATGATCTGCAAGCTTTACGGACCGCGCTGGCAAGATTGATTGAAAATCCCCCATTACGTGCAAAAATGGGGCAGACTGGCAAAGATCGCATCTGGAAAGAAGGGATTTTCAGTACCGAGACACTCGCCCGCCGAACAGAAGAGGTCTATTCCAACTGGCTCTCTTTAACAACACACAGAAACTGAATGTCAGCTCATTGCGTACCTGTTCTTATGTATCACCATGTCTCGCCAACGGCGGGCATCATTACAACGACGCCCCAAAATTTTGAAAGCCAGATTGCCGGGCTCGCCAGGCATGGATATCACGCGCTGACGGCCGACGAATTCGCTGGTTTTCTGGCTGGGCAACCCGTGCCAGATAAGTCGGTGATGATCACCTTTGACGATGGTTATCTTGATAACTGGGTCTACGCGCATCCAATCTTAAAAAAATACGGGATGAAAGCCTCCCTGTTTTTGATTACCGGGTTGATCGGTGAAGGCCCTGCGCGTCCTGTTCAAGGGCAAGCCACAGACTTGCCTGCGATCGCTGGGCACATGCAAGCCAAAGCGATGCTCGCTGCCGGTACGACCGATCCCGTCATGCTCCGCTGGAGCGAAGTGCTCGCCATGAGCGAAGCGAATACGTTTGAATTCCATTGCCATACGCATACGCACACCCGCTGGGATCTGATTGCACCGACCCGCGAAGCGTGCATCGAAAAAATGAAGCAGGAGTTCTCAGATTCGCGCGCCTGTTTAGAAGAGCGGCTTGGTGGGGTATCAGAGCACTTTTGCTGGCCGCAGGGATACTTTGATCCCGAATACATTGAGCTGGCACAAGCTGCAGGCTTTAAATATCTCTACACCACGATTGCACACGACCAGAACCTGGTCGGCAGCGATCCTGCGCGCATCTTTCGATTCGCGGTGCGTAATAGACGGTTTAGCTGGCTCTGGCAGCGCACCTGGCTGGCAGCTCATCCCGTCATTGGTCCTATTTACAACAGATGGAAATCATGGAAGAAAGCCAAGCGCACGAAAGCTTAGGGCTTTCAGTCATCATTATTACCAAGAACGAGGCCAGGAACATCGCTGCTTGCCTCGAGTCGGTCCGCTTTGCGGATGAAGTCATCGTGCTGGATTCCTGCAGTACTGATGGTACCGTTGACATTGCGCGCAGCCTGGGTGCAAAGGTCGTCGTTTCAGAAGACTGGCCTGGCTTTGGTCGGCAAAAAAACCGTGCGCTGGAGCTCGCTACGCAGCAATGGGTATTGTCGATTGATGCCGATGAACGCGTGACCCCAGCGTTGCAGGCTGAAATCATACAAACCCTGCGTACGCCGAAATTTGAGGCATACAACATCGCCAGACTGTCGGAGTTCTGTGGCAAACCCATTCGTCATAGCGGCTGGTGGCCGGATTATGTGCTGCGTTTATTTCGTCGTGGCGTCTGCCGATTTAATGACGCGCCCGTTCATGAACGTATTGAGGCAAACGTGCCGGTCGGGCAATTTCGCTACTGGTTGCTGCATTTTCCTTTTGACAATCTGGATATGTTGGTCGCCAAGATCAATCGTTATTCGCTCGAGGCAGCCTTGGTCATGGCGGCTAAAGGTAAAAAAGCGGGCGTACTGAGTGCGTCGGGACATTGCGTGTGGACGTTTATCCGCATTTACATTCTCAAGCACGGCTTTCTGGATGGGCGCCATGGTTTTGTGCTTGCCGTCGCAGCGGCTTTTGGTAGCTTTTTGCGTTATTCAAAATTAATGTTTCTGAATCAGTCTGACCGGGAGTCTCGGCGCAGATGAATATTCTTTTTACCAATTTTCATGGTCGTAATGGTGGTGGCCATGTGACTTATATTGTCAACCTGCTCCAAGGGTTAGCCGCCGAACACACTCTGACGGTTGCCACGCCGCGCAGCAGTCGATTGTTTCGTCTCGCTCAGCAAGTGCCGGGTGTCAAGGTCGTAGACATGTCGTTCAGCACGCGGCCCTCGTCCTGGCTCGGACCGCGAGCCGGGTTACGCAAGCTCATTCACGACGAAGCCATTGATGTGATTCATGCTAACGGATCGGCTGATCACAAGCAGGTGATGCTGGCTGTACTCGGCATGTTCAAGCGTCCACGAATCGTCTATACCAAACACAATCATCATCCACTTAACAGTATTGGTCACTGGATGCGTGCAAGGTTCGCGACCGATTACGTCATTGCCGTTAGTGACTATGTGCACGACTTGCTGCTGCATTCTTCGTATCATCGATGCCCGATCGAAACAATCCGCCATGGCCTTGATACTGAGTATTTTGCACCGGTCAGTTCTGCAGAGAAGTTCGCTTTGCGTGAATCTTTGATCGGGCCAGGTTTGGCAGACAAAATTCTACTTGGCAGTGCAGGTGGGACGGATTATGAAAAAGGCTGGCTGGATCTAGTGGCCGCAGTCGCCAGTTTGCCGCAAGCCTCACGCGAGCGATTTCATCTGGTTGTGGCCGGCGATGCTCCGAACCAGGCCAAGCAGGATCAAGTGGCTGGACTAGGTATGACGAATCAGGTGAGTTTTCCTGGCTTAATTGATGATGTACGTCCCATCCTCGCTGCCTGTGATGTGGGTTTCGTACTCTCCTACCATGAGGCACTGTCCTTTGCCTGTCGCGAACTGATGGCGCTCGGACTCCCTGTCCTCATCACGCGCGTCGGTGGATTGCCAGAAAATCTGACAAATGAAAAAGAGGGCTGGATTGTCGCGCCCCAAGATCCTGCCGCGATTGCAAAAGTTCTGGTCCGGATGCTCGACGATCCGCAAGGCTTGCAAACGATGGGACAACAGGCAAGGTTGCGCGCCGCAAGCGAATTCAATTTGAAAGACTTCGTCTCTCACACGCTGGACGTTTATCAGCGGATGCTAGAGGGGCGTGCCTGACATGTCAATTCCTATACTCATGTATCACCAGATTGATCTGCCCGCACCGCGTGGAACTAAATTTCGTTCGTTGACCGT
>CANBUF010000038.1 GCA_947372575.1 Alcaligenaceae bacterium
GTTAATGCCGATGCAGATGCCATAGTGAATCAAAAAAATGGAATATGACCGTGTGCCCAGCCAGGTGAGGATACCCGGGCGAGGCCAGCGGTTAAGCCATCCTTTCTGCGCAGCGATGCTGACCAGTACCGCGGTTGCAAGCGCGACACTGATTGGGTTGCGAAATTCGATATACAGCGCGACCGATCCAAGCGTCGCAATGACGAGCAACGTCAGTGCACCAAAAGAAGGGCGTGTGGACCAAAAAGCAAGCATGCCCAGCCCATACGCTCCAAAAAAATATGGAGCATAGGAGTCATATTGACTGTTGCGATTCACAAACCATAATGACACGGCAGACAGAACGATAATGAGTAATGGAAAGACGGCCTCCCAGTGCGGCGTTGCGCGTCGCATCAGGAGTGTCAGCAGAATGGTGCTGGTAAACAATTGAAAATCAATCGCGACAAACCATACCCCAGCGGATAATGCCTCAATGCCCAGGACGTCATGGAGTAATAGTGCGTGTGTCAGGAGCTGAAACACGCTTGGTGCCGGGGAAAGCGACTCATGTTCAAACCAGGGTCTGACGATTGCAGTGATCAGGATTGCAGAGGTCAGCGAGAACAGAAAAGGCGTGATGAGTCTCTTGTAGCGTTTCCAGATCAGTGCAGGCGCGGAGCGAGACATCGCCGGACTCCTGGAGGTCAACTGCCCGGCCACCAGAAAGCCCGCTAGTACAAAAAACATCTGAACTGCCAGGCGGGCATATAACTCCAGCGACTCAATGAGTTGTGGTGCCGCTTGACTGACAACTTCTGACATTGGCCCATAGATGGCCAGATGATGAAGGACAATGGCTAAGCAACCGACGCCTTTCATGGCGTCGATCAGTGGGAGGCGGGAGGAGGACATCAGGTCTTGTGATAGATCTCGGCACCCTTTTTCACAAACTCAATGGCTTTTTCCTGCATGCCGGCGGTTAGGGCCGCGGCATTTTCGACACCAAGCTTTTGCGCATACTCACGGACATCCTGTGTGATTTTCATGCTACAGAAGTGCGGGCCACACATGGAACAGAAGTGCGCAACTTTCATCGAGTCCTTGGGTAAGGTCTCGTCATGGAAGTCTTTTGCTGTGTCTGGATCGAGTCCCAGATTGAACTGATCATCCCAGCGGAATTCAAAGCGCGCCTTGGAGAGTGCGTTGTCACGGATTGAGGCCCCGGGGTGACCCTTGGCAAGATCCGCGGCATGGGCGGCAATCTTGTAGGTGATGATCCCGTCCTTGACGTCCTTTTTATTTGGCAGACCCAGATGCTCTTTGGGGGTCACATAGCAAAGCATGGCGCAGCCGTACCAGCCGATCAGTGCTGCCCCAATACCTGAAGTGATGTGATCGTAACCAGGGGCGATATCTGTTGTCAGGGGACCGAGCGTATAGAAGGGCGCCTCGTCGCAGTGTTTAAGCTGCATTTCCATATTTTCTTTGATCATTTGCATCGGTACGTGACCGGGGCCTTCGATCATGACTTGGACATCATGTTTCCAGGCGATCTTGGTCAGCTCGCCCAGTGTTTCGAGTTCGGCAAATTGCGCTTCGTCATTGGCATCAAAGCCAGAGCCGGGACGCAGACCATCACCCAGTGAAAAACTGACGTCATAGGCTTTCATGATTTCGCAGATTTCTTCAAAGCGCTCATATAGAAAGCTTTCTTTATGGTGCGCGAGGCACCATTTCGCCATGATTGAGCCGCCGCGCGACACAATTCCAGTCATCCTGTCCGCCGTCATGGGGATATATGCCAGACGCACACCCGCATGTATGGTGAAGTAGTCCACCCCTTGCTCTGCTTGCTCAATCAGCGTGTCACGGAAGATTTCCCAGGTGAGATCTTCTGCTTTGCCATCGACTTTTTCGAGCGCCTGATAAATTGGTACCGTACCAATCGGCACAGGTGAGTTACGAACGATCCACTCGCGCGTCTCATGAATATGTTTGCCTGTAGATAAGTCCATCACCGTGTCACCACCCCAGCGGATGGCCCAGGTCATTTTCTCGACCTCTTCACCGATCCCTGAGCTCACCGCAGAGTTGCCGATGTTGGCGTTGATCTTCACCAGGAAGTTGCGACCAATTGCCATGGGTTCGACTTCGGGGTGATTGATATTGGCGGGAATAATCGCACGTCCGCGCGCGATTTCTTCTCGCACAAATTCAGGCGTGATCAGTGAGGGGATTGAGGCGCCAAATGATTCGCCCGGATGCTGGCGCAACATGCGCTTGACCATCTTTTCGCCTTCGGGGCCCGTGGCCCGTAGCGATTCAATATATTCTTCGCGGCGCAGATTTTCACGGATCGCGACGAATTCCATTTCAGGAGTGATGATGCCACGCCGGGCATAGTGCATTTGTGAGACGTTGGCGCCTGACTTTGCGCGACGTGGATGGCGGCGCAAATCAAAGCGCATCGCAGTAAGTTTTGAATCGGTCAGCCTTTCCTGGCCGTAGGCGCTGGAGGGGCCTGCCAGCAGCTCGGTATCCGCACGCTCGTCAATCCAGGCGCGACGCAGTTCAGGTAAGCCTCGACGGATGTCGATTTTGGCATCGGGATCCGTATAGGGGCCGCTGCAGTCATAGACGGTCAGTGGAGGATTTTTTTCGCCACCAAAAGATGTGGGCGTGTCGTCCTGGGTAATTTCGCGAAACGGCACGCGCATATCGGGACGTGAGCCGACTTGGTAGACTTTTCGTGACATCGGCAGTGGCGCGACAGCGGCTGCGTCCACTTCGGCGGTTGCTGCGAGAAATTTAGGGTTGGCATTCATGGAAACGCTCCAAACATCAATTGGAGCCGAATCGGGATGGATTCCATGCTACGTGTGGAATACGCTCCCAGCATCGGCATTATCCGGACTGGTACGAAGGGACTCTCTCAACCTGGCAGACTGGCCAAGTACCCCCGCTCAAGTATCGAAGTATAGGGCGTCTTGAAGGATTTCACACGCCCATGCATTTTCAGCCGCGTGAACGCCTCAGCGGTCTGGCGCGAGTTGCTGCAACTGACTGCGCAGTCTGCGCCAGCTCGCTTCAATATCTGGCGCATTGTTTTGAGCGATCACGAGCTGTTCCAGATGGATTGCTTGCGCATATATCTGCGTCTCACCTAGTAAAAGCAGCACAGACTTCAGGCTATGGGCCAATCTGTGCAGGCAAGCAAAGTCCTTCTCTTCTATCGAGCGATCGCCTTGCTGAATATCTTGCTGAAGCTGGGCGTAAGATCGCAGCGTGAATTTATCAAACAAGGCTTGATCGCCGCCAAAGTAGGCTTCTACCGCAGCCTTTAAAGGCGCATGGCTACCTGCGCCATCGGGAGTGCTCTCGTCGAGCGTCTCGCGCAACAGCGCAACGGAGACAGGTTTGAGGAGTTGTCGCGATACACCCAGAGATAACAGCTGTTGTTTGATTCGCTGGTCGATCCCGGCACTGAGCGCGACAATTTTCGCCGTGCCCTTCAGTGCGGCAGACTCAGTGAGCTGCTCGATCAGTGACAGTCCAGATATCCCAGGCAGCATGAGGTCAGTTAGTATCCAGTCATAGGCTTGCCGAGTCAGCGCATCGAGCGCCTGTGGAACCGATTCGCAGCATGTCATGGAGAAGCGCTCTTCGTCGATGGCATAGGAGACAAATCTCTGCATCAGCGGGTCATCTTCAACCAGCAAAATACGCTGTAATGTCACGATTAACCCGGGACGTGGGTAAGCTGTGGCATTGTTTTTGCCATGAGCGGTACCAGCTCATTGACGATCTGTGACTTATGAATGATGGGGAGCCCTTCGAGGGCAAATTGGTAGGGCGCGAGCTGTGTGGGCGTCAATCCCGTCACGATCATCAATTGACAGCGGGCAAACTGAGGATCAGATTTCAGGGTAGTGACGAGCGCTGCACCATCGATTCCGGGCAAAAGAATATCAACGAGCAGGCAGTCTGGCTGAATTTGTCCGAATTTTGTCAGACCAGAAATCCCATCACTGGCCATATGAAGAACCGACTGGGGGAAATGTTGCTCGATTAGCAATGCCACCAAATTCTGAAAGTGTGCGGAGTCTTCGATCAGGAGAACCTGGTAAGGTCTCTCTAGTGAATCCTGGGTGCCCGGGTCAGCGCGAACGCTTGTTTGATCTTGCCTGGAGGACAACCACTGGGTTACGGAGTCGCGCGATATCCGTCTGTGACCACCCGAGGTACGCCATGCCTGGAGTTCTCCGCGATCGACCATTAACTGAACTGACCGGACAGCGAGCCCTAGCAATTGCGCGACCTCAATAGTGGAAAGGTAAGCGACCGCTGCCTCTGGAATGCTTGAATCTGGAGTTTGTTGCATTGTCAGAACTTTATCTGAAAAGATTGCCGGAGACTTCAAAAATGGCATAACTGCTGCAAATGATACACAAAGCGGGATTATGATGCACTCATTCATTGGCACCGTTGCTTGTTTAAAGGCGTTTATGTGTTTCTTGTATCCCCGCCAGAACAGGTTAGACAGGTGGTTACGAATCTCCCTGTGCTTGCTGTTATGGGCGATCGCGGGCGTGAGTCTGGGCCAAACTTCAGGGGTCGAGGCCCGTGTCCGGTCCTCTGGACAGTTGCGGGTCTGTATCTGGCCTGATTTTTATGGCGTGTCATTTCGTAATCCGCATACAAAAACGCTCAGTGGTATTGATATCGAGCTTTCTCAGGCATTCGCACATGACCTTGGCGTGGACGTTGTGTACATCGACTCGTCATTTTTTGCCCTGGCTGAGGATGTACTCACTGAGCGCTGTGATGTGGCGATGTTTGCGATTGGTACGCGTTCCCAGCGATCAAACCAGCTGGCATTGTCTGCATCTTATATGCAGAGCCGAGTCTATGCACTGACGAACAAGAGTCAGCAGCGCATCCAGACCTGGGGGGATATTGATCAGGAAGGCGTAGTCGTTGGCGTTCAGGGAGGAACTTTTTTAGAGCGGCTCATGCGCGAAAGCCTCAAACGTGCGACGCTCTTCGTTGTCGGCCCCCCGACTAATCGTGAAAAAGAACTCCAGTCCGGACGGATTGATGTGTTTATTTCAGACTATCCAAATAGTCGCAGATTGCTTGATCGCAACGATTCTTTCCGGCTGATCGAGCCCGAAGTCAACGGCGTGACCCTTCCCTATGCCTATGCTGTCAAGCCGGGTGATGCGGCGTGGCTTGGTCGTCTGAATGAATTTGTGGCTGCCATTAAAAAGGATGGGCGTCTGAAGCAGGCCGCTCAGAACCATGACTTGCTGCCGATTATCCTGAATTGACACGCAGATATGATCCCCTACGCCATCACTCCACCAGAAGCCCCTTTCCTGCGAAAGCGTGGCTATCTGACCTATGCATGGATTGCTAGCCTGGTGGTGGTGCTGACAATCGGCTGGATTGCCTGGTACGAAAAAAACGAAATCATCCAGAATGATGAACGACGCGCTGAATTATTTGCCCGCCTGCTTGATGACCATGTTTTGCGTGCACTCGATGTGGCCGCGCTGACCATCAACGATCTTGCAGAAAGCTCCACGCTGGAGCGAGCCTTGGCAATCAGTTGGCTACAGGCTCCAATTGAGCAAGCCGTCGCGTCCTTGACCTTTATTCGGAGTATGGCGTTGGTCGATCAGTCTGGTCGGATATTGCTCTCGAGTGCGCCGCACGAGCAGGGTATCGACATCGACATGAAAAGCCTCGGGCCATTACCAGACAATGATTCGGTGGTCCTGACCCAACGCATACCCGTACGATATCTGGGGGCACTTAAAGGTGGGATGCATGCTTCCCCGACTTCCTTTTTGGTGTATTCCATTGCGCTGGTCCGGCGCATTCGTGCGCAGGAGGGACATTGGCAATACCTGGTGGCCTTGTTGAATCCGGATTTTTTTGCAAGTTTTCAATCTGTTGCAATGGGTGATCCTGACTTCACCGCTGTATTAATGTCCTATGCGGGCGACGTCCTTGCCAGTAACGGTCAACCCATGCTTGAAGGGGATCAGTTGGTGAACTTCCAAGTTATGAGCGCGATGCTCAAGCCCAGCGGTCACGGCACGTATGTTGGTCCGGGAGCAATGCAGGGGCCCCAGATTGTTGCTGTCCGTACGTCGCGAGCCTGGCCGATTGTGACGCTTGTCGAGCGCCCACTTTCGGTCGCGACGCAAGCCTGGCTAAGGAGCTTGTCCTGGCTGATCGTGATCGGTGTAATGGTCATTGCCGTCATCGCAGCAATATCACGTATCGCCTGGCGTAGCGCCCAGCTTGAAGAAACCGCACAGCGCAAACTCTTTGAGCAGCTCGCTTTTACTGACCGCCTGCTCGAAATCAGCCCGATGCCTGTGTATATGCTCGACCCCCAGGGAAAAGTCGTACTGGTTAATCGCGCATTGGAGGCCTTCATGGGCATGTCTCGAGATCAGTTGCTTGGACGGTCAACGGCAGAGTTTCTGTCGGCGTCAGATGAACTGAACCAGACGCATCAGAACGAACGGTTGTTTGCGCGCGGTGGCGAAGCAAGCTACGAGCGGAGAATGACCAAACCGAATGGTGTCCAGCGTGATGTATTGCTGAACAAAGTGGTTGTGTCCAACGATGATGGTTCCCCGCGTGGTGTGCTGGCATTTCTGATGGATATGACAGAATTCAGGGATGCTGAGCGTGCCATTCTCCAGGCACGTGATGCGGCGCAAGCTGCCTCAAAGGCTAAGTCTGAATTTATCGCGAACATCAGTCATGAATTACGCACGCCGTTGCAGTCCATTCTTGGCTTTTCTGAGCTGGCTGTTATACAGGTAAAAGATGACGTAAAGTTGTCCGGAATGTTGCGCGACATTCACACCTCTGGACAAAGGATGCTTGCACTCGTCAATGACTTGCTGGATATCGCAAAAATCGAAAGCAGCGTGTCTGTAGCCGTATTTCAGGACGCTGATGTGAATCGCATTATCCAGGATGTAGTGAACGAGCTACATCCTCTATTGCAGGCACGCAAGATCAGGGTTGTGTGTGAATTGCCTGATACGCCATTGATCGCGCGTCTGGATGCCTTACGTATTCATCAGGTTGTGCGAAACGTAGTTGCGAATGCCTTGAAGTTTTCTGGGTCGGGCCAGACAATTCAGATGCGAGCGGAAATTCACCGAGGCGACAGGGTGCACATCTCTGTACGAGATCGAGGTTGCGGTATTCCGCCACAAGAACTTGAGACGATTTTTGAACCATTTATCCAATCGAGCATGACGAAAGACGGCTCAGGGGGAACAGGCCTAGGGCTGGCAATCTGTCGTCGCATATTGCATGCTCATCAGGGGAACATTCATGCGGAAAACTTACCCCAGGGGGGCGCAATTTTTCATGTGGATTTGCCGCGCTTTCAGGCGGACAGCGTGAGTGTGGTGTCCGACATTCGGGATTAATTACAGAACAATCAGATTGTCTCTATGTATCAGTTCTTTTTCGCTGACGCCACCTAGAATTTCTGTGATTTTTGACGTGGGTTGTCCCATGATGCGACGCGCATCGGAGGACGAGTAGTTTGTCAGCCCTCGCGCGCACTCGTTGCCTTGAGGATCCA
Source organism: Alcaligenaceae bacterium (assembly GCA_947372575.1). The sequence goes on from CANBUF010000038.1 coordinate 7,607, forward strand.
GACACATGACAACGTCACCAGGTTCAAACTCACCCTCGATATTTACTACGCCAATGGGCAACAGGCTTTTGCCTTCAACGGCCAGCGCATGCGCAGCCCCTTTGTCGAGCAGAATTTTGCCGCGCAGGCGCAAATGATCGGCCATCCATTGCTTGCGGGCAGATAAGACAGGCAACTCGGCGCGCAGTTCGGTACCAATGCATTCTCCCGCTGCGAGCCGGATCATCACATCTTGTTCACGCCCAGAGGCAATTACGGTATGGGCACCACTGCGTGCGGCACGTTTGGCAGCGAGTATTTTTGTCAGCATGCCGCCCTTGCCAATGCCGCTTCCTGTGCCGCCAGCCATCGCTTCAAGTGCAGGATTCCCCGCTTTGGCGTGAGAGACGAATCGGGCATTGGGATCCCGGCGTGGATCCGCCTCATACAAGCCTTGCTGATCTGTCAGAATGATCAGCGCATCGGCTTCGATCAGGTTGGTCACCAGTGCCCCGAGTGTATCGTTGTCGCCAACGGCTATTTCGTCCGTTGCAACCGTATCGTTTTCGTTGACAATCGGTACGACACCCAGTCGCAGCAGTGCAAACAAAGTCGAGCGCGCATTGAGATAGCGCTGCCGGTTTGAAAGGTCTTCATGCGTTAACAGAATTTGTGCTGTGCGTAGACCGTGAGCGGCGAATGCGACTTCATAAGCTTGGGCCAGACCCATCTGACCCACTGCTGCAGCGGCTTGAAGCTCATGCATTGAATTGGGTCTTTTAGACCAGCCGAGCCGCGCCATCCCTTCAGCGATGGCGCCACTGGACACCAGTACGATTTCTTTGCCCTGCTTGTGCAAGGCCGCTATTTGCAGTGCCCAATGCGCGACCGCAGTGCGGTCCAGACCTTGTCCGTCATTGGTCACAAGGGAGGAGCCGACTTTTGCGACGATGCGCGAGGCATTTGCAATGATGGAAACTTCAGAAGGCTGGGTCGTCATGGTGAGTGCTAAAAACAATGCTGTCAGAGGTCTTTGGGCGTATCGCTGCGAGCATCCGCATCGTTGCGGGTTTCGTCAAAGCGCGGATCTTCTGCGACATAGGTGCCCGCTGCACGATCTTCGGCAATATTGTCTATCTGACGGTACGCATCAATTGCATCCTGCAGATCCCAGATCAGTTGTTGGGTGCCGTCACCTGATAACGCGGAAATTGCATAAACCGGACCTTTCCAGCCGTAAGCCTTGATAAAACGCTTTTTGACTGCTTCGGGATCCGGCACGACATCGAGTTTATTCAGTACCAGCCAGCGTGGCTTGTTGTAGAGGGTCTCGTCATACAGGCGCAGCTCTTCGACAATCGCACGGGCCTCGCCAACTGCGCGTGCTACGGCATCCTCATCCGGATCATGGGAAGATACGTCCACAATATGCAACAGGATGCGGGTACGAGTCAGGTGCCGCAAAAACAAATGGCCAAGTCCCGCGCCCTCGGAGGCGCCTTCAATCAGTCCGGGAATGTCGGCTACGACAAAGCTGCGCGACTCTGAAGTGCGCACCACGCCCAAATTTGGGTGGAGTGTTGTGAAGGGATAGTCCGCAATTTTTGGGCGCGCGTTAGAAATCCGGCTAATCAGAGTGGATTTTCCTGCATTGGGCATGCCCAACAGGCCGACGTCCGCAAGCACTTTTAATTCGAATCGCAGGCGGCGTTGCTCGCCATCCTTTCCGGGTGTCGTTTGCTTAGGCGCACGATTGACACTCGATTTGAAATGCAGATTGCCCAGGCCGCCTTCGCCACCTGCGGCCAGGCAGACTCGCTGGCCGTGATGACTCAGATCGAATAGTTCCTCGCCAGTCTCCGCATCATAAATAATGCTGCCAACGGGTACGCGTAGTGTGATGTCCGCCGCCGCCGCACCGTACTGGTCCGAGCCGCGTCCATGTTCGCCATGTTTGGCGACATGCTTGCGGGCATAACGAAAATCAATCAGGGTGTTGATGTTGCGGTCAGCGATTGCAAAAACGCTACCGCCTCGGCCGCCGTCACCACCATCAGGTCCGCCCTTGGGGATGAATTTTTCACGGCGAAAACTGTGCGCGCCGTTGCCGCCCTTGCCGGCAATGACTTCAATAGTGGCTTCGTCGACGAATTTCATTTGATGATGGTACCGTAAAAATAAAAGGCCCTGCCGCTTGCGACAGGGCCTTTAAGACTAGACAAGCAAATTACTCAGCAGAGAGGATCGAAACGGTCGACTTGTTGAGCTTGCCTTTGACTGAAAACTTGACGTGACCGTCAATCAGTGCAAACAGCGTGTGGTCCTTACCGATACCCACGTTGGTACCTGGGTGAAAGGTCGTACCGCGCTGACGCACGATAATCGAACCGGCCGGAATCAGTTCGCCGCCGTAGGCTTTTACGCCCAGACGTTTCGATTCTGAGTCACGACCGTTGCGGGTAGAGCCCCCGCCTTTTTTCTGTGCCATGCTTTACTCCTGATGCTTTACGTGCCCTGAGGGGAATGACAGCAATTAAGCTGTGATGTCGCCGATCAGGATCTCGGTGTAGTTTTGACGGTGACCTTGATGCTTCTGGTAGTGCTTGCGACGACGCATCTTGAAGATCGTGACCTTATCATGGC
>CANBUF010000039.1 GCA_947372575.1 Alcaligenaceae bacterium
GTCCACGCTCGCAATGGCTATGTCATGATGGATGAAATTTATCTGAGTCTGTCGTACGACGGTCAGCGACAATCAGCGCTGGCACTCAATGACAATGTGATCATACTGAACAGTTTCTCCAAATACTTCAACATGACAGGCTGGAGACTGGGCTGGATGGTGGTGCCGCAACACATGGTCGCCCCCATCGAAAAAATGGCGGCCAGCCTCGTAATCTGCGCCCCCACCCTCGCACAACATGGCGCGATCGCCTGTTTTGAGCCCGAATCACTGGCGCTATTTGAGCAACGCCGTCTGGCGTTTAAACAACGCAGGGATTTTCTGGTGCCAGCACTCGAAGCCATCGGCATTAGCGTTCCTGTCAAACCCGATGGCGCCTTTTATGTTTATGGCGACATTTCAAAGCACTCTCAGGACAGCAGCGTGTTTTCATCCGCGTTGTTGCATGGTGCGCGCGTCGCCGCAGTCCCAGGACTGGATTTTGGACCCGCGCATGCCGCGCACACGATGCGCTTTGCCTACACCACCGGCCTGGATCGCCTCGAAGAAGCTGTTCAACGAATGAAAACCTACCTCCACCAGGATTAGACTTTGCACTTCATCGAGCGCACCCAGTACCATTAGTCTTTTAACTTGATAGAACCTGCGAGCGCCAGGCGACGGCGCTCGGCCAGCACCCTTTCGGTATAACCACCGTCCGTGGTGACGCTCGCGGCACCGCAATAGCACAACAGTCCTTGTTGCACGGTCGCACGCCGACTGATGCACTCAGCCAGAATCAGGCCGCCCACCCGCACATTGGCAACAGGGTTAAACGCCATCGCATCGGCCCTGCCAAATTTAGCAAACTTGTTACGGTGCACGCTTAAAACGACCTGCATCAAACCGGTGGGCCCACCCGCCTGACTGCCCGCATAAGGATTAAAACGTGACTCCGTCGCAATCACAGAGAGCAGGAGCAGTGGATCGACGTGCAGTTCCGACCCCACTATATAGGCAGTATCCACGAACATTGCCGAGGCATCGATTGCGATCAGGTACTTACGGGAAATATATTTAATCAAGGCATCCTGCTGACTCGGCCCCACACCCATGCGCGACATAATCTGCGAAGATGTTTCAGTCGGCACAGCGTTGCCTGGCTCGGCCGCTTTGGCCAGCGCAATCGTCGTGCCAGCAGGCGCGCCGCCTGGTTGTGAAGCGCTTGCGGCAGCACTCGACTCAGAGGCTAATGACTCAGCAGGCGCACGCCCTCGCTTGTTCGAAGCAACGGGTTCAGGTAGCAGGTCACCCGGAATCGCTTCCAGCGAAATCGCACCCACAATCGGAGCAATCGGTCCCTGCGTCATAGCGGAAGGCGGTGGGCCATAGGCATCAGGTGCAAGGGCATAAAGCAAAGCAGCATGCATTTGCAGTGCCTGTGCGCGCAGTCCAGGCATACTAAAGACCATCACCGCAGCGACCAATACCGCAATACCGAGATAGATCGCACAAGTGCGAACGAACTCGGACATATTCCGGTACAGACCGTCAACAACGTGACGAAACAGGGTGATTGCCGATGAAACTGGCATCAGTGCCTCCCGACCAAACGTGAGGACGCGGATGTTAACCTTCCATTCATCCGTGCAAATGTAACCGTTTTAGCGAGTCAATAGCTTGAAATACAAAGACTTAAGAGATTTCATCGGCCAACTCGAACGCTCGGGTGACCTTAAACGGATCACCCGTCCCGTGGCCACCGAACTCGAAATGACCGAGATTTCTGACCGCGTACTCAAGGCAGAAGGTCCAGCCTTGCTGTTCGAAAAAGCGACGAGCCGAGGGCAAATTGTCACCATGCCTGTCCTCACCAACCTGTTTGGGACTCCGACCCGCGTCGCCCAGGGCATGGGAGCCCACGATACGGCAGCCTTGAGGGACATTGGCGAGTTACTCGCCTCTTTACGCGAACCCGAACCGCCAAAAGGGTTTCGGGATGCACTAGCCAAAGTCTCCATGCTCAAGGCTGCACTCTGGGATATGAGCCCTAAAAATGTGCGCGGTGCCGCTTGCCAGGAAGTCGTTTGGGAAGGCGATGATGTCGATCTGGCCAAACTCCCTATTCAAACTTGCTGGCCCGAGGATGTCGCACCGTTGCTCACCTGGGGACTTGTCATCACTCGCGGACCCAACGCACGCAGACAAAACCTTGGGATTTACCGACAGCAAGTCCTTGGTCGCAACAAACTGATCATGCGTTGGTTATCCCACAGGGGTGGCGCACTAGACTTTCGCGATCACGCACTTGCCCATCCAGGCACGCCCTTTCCCATCGCTGTAGCTCTCGGTGCCGATCCAGCCACCACGCTCGGAGCCGTCACGCCGGTACCCGACTCCTTATCTGAATACCAGTTTGCAGGCTTGCTGCGAGGCGCTCGAACTGAGGTGACCAGCGCACTGGGTAGCAACCTATCCGTTCCTGCAACAGCCGAAATCGTCCTCGAAGGCCACTTACTCCCAAGTAGTGACCCCAGGGCGATTCGACCTACAGTGCCCGCTGGTGTCAACCCGCCCCCAGCCTCGGACTATGAACTTGCCCTGGAGGGCCCCTACGGCGACCATACCGGCTACTACAACGAACAGGACTGGTTCCCCGTCTTTACCGTCGATCGCATTACGATGCGCCGCAATCCTATTTACCATTCAACCTATACAGGCAAACCACCTGATGAGCCTGCCGTTCTAGGCGTGGCCCTGAATGAAGTATTTGTTCCCTTGCTCAAGCGCCAGCTCCCCGAGATTGTCGACTTTTACCTGCCTCCCGAAGGCTGCAGCTACCGACTGGCCGTAGTGTCGATTCGCAAACAATACCCGGGACATGCAAAGCGTGTGATGTTTGGACTATGGAGCATTTTGCGTCAATTCATGTACACCAAATTCATCGTCGTGGTGGATCACGAGATCAATCCTCGAGACTGGAAAGAAGTCATCTGGGCGATGACAACCCGTATGGATCCTGTGCGGGACACCTTACTCGTAGAAAACACCCCGATTGATTATCTGGACTTTGCCTCACCAGTATCCGGGCTCGGTGGCAAGATGGGCATGGATGCAACCAATAAATGGCCAGGTGAAACACAACGGGAATGGGGCAAACCGATTCATATGGATCCCGTCACCAAGCAACGCGTGGATGCCATGTGGAGCGAGCTGGGCCTATAGGACGGGGCCCGTAGTCAGGCCTGGGAGACGCGTGGGTTGCGCGTCAGCAACCACAGGAAAAACGGGCCACCCACCAGGCTGGTTATCACGCCGACAGGAAGCTCTGCCGGCACGATAACCACTCTGGCAAGCCAGTCGGCCAGCACCAGGGTGATGGCCCCGACCAGGCACGACAGGGGTAACAATAGCCTGTGATCCGCCCCAACACGCATCCGCAGCATATGCGGCACGATCAGGCCCACAAAGGCCACGCCTCCCGTGACCGCAACGAGCGGACCCACCAGCATTGCAATGGACAGGATCATAGTTTTACGTGTGCGCTTGAGATCAAAGCCGAGATGATGCGCTTCGCGTTCACCGAGCAAGAGCGCATTGAGCACACGCCACCTCAAGCAGATGATGGTGGACCAGAATACCGTCCAGGGCAAAAGCAGCATCACACTGGTCCAGTTCGCCCGCGTCAGGCTCCCCATTGACCAGAAAACAAAACTACGTAATTGGGCATCCGAGGCGAAGGTAATCATGAGACTGACCAGACTCATCGCACTCGCATTGATTGCAATGCCTGCCAGCAACAATCCTGCTGCACCGGGATATTTTCTGCCCAGAATGTAGGCGATCAGCGTGGCGAGCAACGCGCCCAAAAACCCCGCCAGACCGGTAATTAACAAACTCCCAAACCCGAGCATGAGCGCCAACACTGCACCGAGCGCCGCACCCGCAGACAGACCAATCAATCCGGGTTCCGCCAGAGGATTACGAAACAAAGCCTGCATCGCTGTCCCGCTCACCGCCAACGCTGCGCCGACAATCATTGCAAAGACAAGACGTGGCATGCGCAACTGAAACACAATGGAGCGCTGGAACGCATCGGCGTCAGCAGATTGAAAAAGCAGACTAAAGAACTCTCGCCAGGAGACAGCAACCGCACCGGACTTTAACGCAATCAGGTCTAGGACAACCAGCAAGCATGCGGTTGCGAGCAGCAAAGCAAAACGACGAGACGGTAAGGATGAGTGAAACAACACGCGCAAACCCGATGAAATTACAAACCGGGGGTCCGGTCACGCTCCTGCTGTGCAAGCACCGCCTGCAGCACCACCAGTGCGACACCACCGCCTTGCGCCACACGCGAGGACTTGCGCAGCAACATTGATGACAGCGCTGAAGTCACGAAGGGGTAGTGACTGAGAAAATCAAGCGTTTGTTTGAACCAGCTCCGACGACCCGAACGTGTCATCCGTGTCAGCCAGCTCAATGGATTGATTTCGTCGGTAAAGGTATTGACATGCTGGACCAGTGATTCACGTTCGATGGCCGCGCGCGCGCGCAGGACCTCGATGCGAACAGCACGATCAAACTTCTTTGAGGTCTTTGCAGTCATAGACGATTCCTGTCGTCTGCGTCGGGCACCACGGCTTCATGGCGTGGCGGCTCTTCGTGTGACATGGCGCTTTGCTTGAGGATCGCAAGCATTTGAATGTCGCGATTCAATTCCTGTAACGTCGCCTCAAACGGTTTGGAGGCCGACTTTAACTGTTGGCACAATCTGGCAAGCAGCCCGGCACCTAGGACCCCATAAACTAGCCCAAGAAGCCCGATTACGATCAGACGCTGAGGAGTATCCCAAAAATAAGCCACAATCAAAAAGGAAAAAACGGCTACGGACAGCACCGCGCACAATAGTGCCACACAGGCCAGGCTGAGCAGGCCAAACAGTCGAGAGGTCTCAACATTTAACTCAAGCCCGAACAACTCGATCCGCGTACGAACCATGGCGACAATGTCACCCGCCGCACCCGCAAGCGTTTTTTTAATACTCATCGAGACCTAACGTCGAGTCAACAGTAAACCAATCAGCAAACCAGCAACGCCGGCGATGCCTGCTGCTTGCCATGGATTGTCGTGTACGTACTCATCGGTTACACGCGCCGCACGCCGACCTTGTGCCAACACCGCGTCCTGCGCATCATAAAGGGCTTCGCGGGACTGACGCAGTGATGTCATCGCCTGCTCGCGCAATTCAACAGCGCGATCACCCGTTGCATTTGCCGCTTCGCGCAGCAACGCCTCTGCATCATTGAGACTGACCTTGATGCTGGACATGAGTTTCTCCTGCATGGAAGATTCTTCCTGAACACTCGAATCCTGATGTTTCATGACATTCTCCAGAAGATAGCGTGAATTCATCATAGCAGGCTAAGCGTCATTTGACAGCCTCATTTCACAGCTTTCACTTCAATGACACCTCGCTGGCCTGAATATTCAATTTCCTGTTTCATTACCAGATTTGCCTGGGGACAAAACCAGTCAGTGATCTGAGACTGAATTTGTGGGACAGGGATCGTCAAACCGCGCACGTTTGCAACCGTCGCGTCAGTACTGCGAGCGTAATGCACGGGCCAGCAGGACTGTTGACCCAGCGCTGTTTGAATCGATTTGCGCGCACCCACTGTTTTTTCGCCCATCCGGACCGTCAATGGCGTAGTGGCCTGGCTAGGATCGCCCAGATTCAAGCGAAAAGATTGTGCAGGGAATTTCTGTCCGACCGCAGTGATTGGAGAACCGTAGCCAAAGATACCGAGCAACCGCATATCGAAATTCGCTTTTTCAGCAGGCTTACCGGGCTGTGGCTTGGACAGACTGGTCTGTGTGCCCTGAATCAGCATCAGATGGTCCAGATCATTGGAGCCCGAGATCAGTCCCATCAACACATAGTTTGCAAACCCCTGAACTTGAGCCTGACAGTTTTCGGCTGTTGTCTTTTTGACTTTGGTAAACGCCATACGTGCGTTCACAGACAGAATGCCCGACCCTGAAATCTCAATCTCACCACCATCATGAAAAAAACGTGCGCCGCACATATCTGCACGTGCCGCCCCTGCTACAGATAGCAGCAACAACATGATCCAGTACTGCAGGGACTTGCTCATCAAATTTTTCATTGTGTCGTTAACCAGGTAATCAGTGCATTTTCGAACGGGCGTGCATCATAGGCGCGATCATGATTCACCATACTCACCACGATATACCTTTTGCCGCTGATTCCCCAGACATATCCGGCAACAGAGCGCACATCGCGCAAAGAACCTGTTTTCAGATGTGCCTGAGACCGTGTCGAAGCGTCGCGTAGCCGATTACGCGACGTGCCATCTATGCCTAGAATCGATAAGGACGACACGAACTCCGGCATCACCGGCGAAAGCCAGGCTTTCTGCAGGAGCTGCGACAGGCTATCTGCCGATACGACCCCGATACGTGACAGACCTGATCCATTATCCAGCACCAGACCCGTCATCGGCAGTCCCTGGCGGGCCAGGATTTCACGCGCCACTTCCACACTACTGGCGACCGACGCAGGCCTGCGACCGGCCTCGGCGCCCAGCGTCAACAGGAGCACCCGCGTCATGACGTTGTTGCTACGTTTATTAATGAGCTGGATCACCTCCGACAAGGGGGGCGACTGGTGTGACGCAATCGCGATGGCATTGGCAGGAATCACACCATTGCGCACAACACCCGTCAGGGTCCCGCCAACTTCTTGCCACATACTTTTGAGTAGCTTTGCGCCAAAGTCTTCTTGCGAAAAAGCCAGCCTGAACACATCAAACTCACCACAAGAACCCGCGGCACGCCCTGAAACACGGAAACGCACGGTACCGTCAACGATGGTTGTATCGGTGGAAATCGCGGGTGAGCCTGGGCATTTCGCGTCACTCCACTCAATATTGCCTTCGATCTGCACGCCGGGAATAGGCGGATCAATAAAGGATTTCCATGCGCGCGTCGCTGGGTCCGGCGTAAAGACCAGACGCAGGGCACCAAAGCCCACCATAAAAGCATCAGGACTCGCGTTATAAGGCCGGTCAGCCGCGCCGTCAAAGGCTGAGGGGTCAATTGTGACCTCCCCAAAAATCGAGCGATCTACAACAATGTCCGAGACCTCTCGCACGCCACGCAAGCGCATGTCGCGCATCAATCGCCACAGATCCTGCACCATTAGCACTGGGTCGCCCCCCGCCTTCAGATACAGCGGACCCGATAGCACACCCTGTTCACTGATCCGAGAGCCCGACCCAATCAAAAAGTCCGTATTCCAGACATAATTCGGACCAAGTTTGGAAATTGCCGCATAAGTGGTGACAAGCTTCATGACCGAAGCAGGATTACGAGGCTGCTCCGGATGCACGGCAAACAATCTTGGGCCACTGACTTCCTGGACAACCACCGACAGCGCCGACTCTGGCAGCTTGGTCTGCGCCCAGGCACGGGCCAAATCCGCGGGCAAGGCTTGTTGCCCCTGAGCCGCCGCGGTTCCCATCGCCAGTGTCATCAGCCCACACAGCCACGCGAACTGTCCCAAACGCTTCAAACCCAGTACCATCTGCCCGCCCATGCAATCACCTATTTACCTGATTAAGCTGACAGCATACAAAAAAAGTCTGGCGGCAAGCTTAAAATGCTCGCTCCTGAGAAGAAATGCCCACGCCTGAATCGACTGGGACAGCGCTCCAAACCATTATTTTTTGAACAATCACCGTGCCCCAACCCCTCACCGTCGCAGACTTTGATTACCACCTCCCGCCTGAGCTCATCGCCCAAGCGCCGGCCTCGACGCGCCGAGCCAGCCGTTTGCTCCATATCGATGCAGTGGGTGACATGTTTGATCGGGATTTTGTGGATTTGCCATCGTTACTGCGTCCACACGACCTGCTGGTGTTCAATGACACGCGTGTCATCAAGGCGCGCTTATTCGGCCATAAAGCAACAGGTGGCAAAGTCGAGGTGCTGATTGAGCGCGTAATCTCAGACAATCAGGCGCTGGCACATATCCGCTCAAGCAAATCGCCCACCGCAGGCAGCTCACTGCGACTGGCAGAGTCTGTCGATGTCTCAGTACTTGGTCGCGCTGAGGATCTGTTCATCCTGCAATTCGAATCGCCGGTTCTGGAGATTCTGGAGCATTACGGGGCCATGCCATTACCACCCTACATTACTCATACCCCCGATGCGCAGGATGACCAGCGCTACCAGACCGTTTATGCACGGGCACCCGGGGCGGTTGCAGCACCGACAGCCGGTTTGCATTTCGACCAGGAGATGCTGGGGCAGCTCGAACAACAGGGCATTGCACGCGCGTTTGTGACACTGCATGTCGGCGCCGGGACGTTTCAGCCGGTGCGTGTGGAGCAACTCTCAGAGCACATCATGCACGCCGAGTGGTACACCGTACCTCTGCAGACCACAGAAGCGATTGCACGTGCACGCGCTCAGGGCGGCCGGGTAATTGCAGTGGGCACCACGAGTGTGCGTGCCCTGGAATCCGCAGCCAAAGCACAGCAAGCTGCGCAAACCAGTCCCACAGACTCATTCGCGCTCGCCCCCCAGTCTGGCGACACACGACTGTTCATCACGCCTGGATATCAATATCAGGTGGTCGACGCAATGGTCACTAATTTTCATCTTCCACAATCTACTTTATTGATGCTGGTGGCAGCCATGATTGGCCTGAGCACCATGCAGGCAGCCTATGCCCATGCGATTGCCCAGCAATACCGTTTCTTCAGTTATGGAGACGCCATGTTTCTTGAACGGAATCGCACACTGTGACCCAAACTACTGAATCGCCCGTTGGCGCAACAACCACACCTTTGAACAATGGGCTGAAATTCGAGTTGCTTGCAACCGAGGGGCAGGCACGTCGCGCCCGAATGACCCTGAATCACGGCGTCGTCGAAACACCCATCTTTATGCCAGTCGGCACCTATGGCACGGTCAAAGCCATGATGCCGCACGAACTCGACGAGGTCGGCGCCCAGATTGTGCTGGGCAATACCTTTCACCTCTGGTTAAGACCCGGGACAGAGGTGATTGCCAAGCATGGCGGCCTGCATGGCTTTATGCAGTGGCATAAACCGATCCTGACTGATTCCGGTGGCTTCCAGGTATTTAGCTTGCAGGGGATGCGTAAGATTACCGAAGAAGGCGTGAAATTTGCCTCGCCGATTGACGGCGCCAGGCTGTTCCTGACTCCCGAAGAATCCATGCGTATCCAGACAGCTCTCAATTCCGATATCGCGATGGTGTTCGATGAGTGCACGCCCTACATGATTAATGATCGCCCCGCCACCACGGATGAAGCAGCCCGATCGATGCGCATGTCGCTGCGCTGGGCACGTCGTTCACGTGAATCCTTTGATGCGCTCGGCAATCCCAATGCCTTGTTCGGTATTGTCCAAGGCGGAATGTTTGAATCCCTGCGTGATGAATCACTCGCCGGACTCAAAGACATCGGATTTCATGGGTACGCCATTGGTGGCCTGTCGGTGGGAGAACCCAAAGCGGACATGTTGCGCATCCTCGACCATGTCGCCCCTCGCCTGCCTGAGCAGGCGCCACGCTACCTGATGGGCGTTGGCACGCCCGAAGACCTGGTTCAGGGTGTCGCGAGCGGCATCGATATGTTTGATTGCGTCATGCCAACCCGTAATGCACGTAACGGCTGGCTCTTTACCCGCTTTGGGGACGTCAAGATCCGTAATGCCAAGTATCGCGACGACACACGGCCGCTTGATCCTTCGTGCAGCTGCCACACCTGCAAAACATTTTCACTTTCGTATCTGCATCATTTGCAACGTGCCAACGAAATCACCGGTGCCCGGCTCAACACACTGCATAACCTGCATTTCTATCTCACGATCATGTCTGAAATGCGCGAAGCCATCGGCTCCGGTACATTTGAGGCCTGGCGAAAACAGTTTGCACTCGATCGCTCCACCAAATCGGTACAATAGCTGGCTAATCAAATTTCACAAAGGAGACCTTAATGTCTGCTCAAGCAATTACCGGCATCGTGCTGGCTCAGGCCGGCGATACCGCCAGTTCGTTGATGGGAATGGCCCCTATCGTTTTAATGTTCGTAGTTTTGTACTTTCTGATGATTCGTCCACAGAT
>CANBUF010000040.1 GCA_947372575.1 Alcaligenaceae bacterium
GGCGCGGGTGGCCCGGGAGTGCATCGTATCGTTTCCGAACTTTGGCTACTGGCCACACGGCTGGGCCATCCTGCGTGGACATATGCCTGTGACCGGCCAGATGCCCTACGCCTGGTACGACACGCCCAATATTCACCTGTGCACGATCAAGGATTTTGAGCGGCTGGCCCAAAAGATGCGTATGCGTATTCTTGAGCGTGCAACGTTTAACGACCAACACGAGGTCAAGTGGCTGGCGGGATGGCGTTCCACACTGGCTGTCTATCGCTTTACTTCTGCTGGCCATGACTCGGTACTGGGTCCGCGCGGGTGAGTGACATCCCCGTGTCCAAGCTCTATGCCAGCCGGCGCGTTGCGCCATTGCTCGCGCTCGGGTTTGCAAGTGGATTGCCTCTCGCCCTGACCGGTGGGACCCTGCAGGCCTGGGCAACTGTTGAGCAGGTTTCCTTGCAGCAAATTGGTTTTCTGACGCTGGTGGGGACAGCCTACACACTCAAGTTTTTATGGGCACCGCTGGTTGATCGCTATGCCCCACCCATTCTTGGGCGACGCCGTGGGTGGATTGCCCTGATGCAGCTCTTGCTTGCACTGGGCATGATGACGATGGGCCAGTTGTCACCAGGTACGCATTTGTGGCCACTGGCGCTGGTTGCCGTCGCCGTGGCGTTTTGCTCTGCCACGCAGGATATCGCCTTTGATGCCTATCGCAGCGATGTCCTGCATCAGAACGAACGGGGGGCGGGAGCGGCACTGTCTGTGCTCGGTTACCGGCTTGCCATGCTGGTGTCCGGTGGGCTTGCGCTGATCCTGGCGGATCAATGGCTGGGTTGGGGCTACACCTATATGCTGATGGGTATGCTGATGCTGTTGACCGCGCTCGCCACGCTCTGGGCGCCAGAGCCTGAAGTCCCGGCCCAAGCGCCTCGCTCACTGTCAGATGCCGTGATTGAACCATTCAAGGAGTTTTTTGCACGACCCGAAGCCGTCACAGTGCTGGTGCTGATCGTGCTGTACAAACTCGGCGATGCGTTTGCCGGCGCGCTATCTACGACTTTTCTGATTCGGGCTGCAGGATTTAGCGCAACAGAAGTTGGCACGGTAAACAAGCTCCTGGGGCTGGCCGCCACAATTGTGGGGGCGCTGGCGGGTGGAACCCTGATGGCTCGGCTGGGGCTATTTCGCTCTTTGCTGTTGTTCGGGATGTTGCAGGGCGTGTCCAATCTGGGCTTCTGGCTCATTTCAGTTACACCGCATAACCTGATACTGATGGCCTGCGCTGTCGGACTTGAAAACTTGTGCGGCGGAATGGGAACGGCAGCTTTTGTAGCGTTATTAATGGGGCTGTGTAATCGACAGTTTTCTGCCACTCAGTTCGCTTTATTGTCCGCCTTGTCTGCAGTGGGACGCACGTATCTGGCAGGCCCGCTCACGCCACCTATGGTGGAGTATGCGGGCTGGCCAACGTTTTTTATTCTGACGGTATTGATTTCGTTACCGGGACTGTTATTGCTTTACTGGCGACGTCAGGATATTGAACGGATTGACGCATCTACTTCAGCGTGAATGCATAATCAATTGTCAGAGGCGCATGATCGGAAAAGCGCTCGTCCTTGTAGATGCTTGCTGAGCGGGCCTGTGCGGCGATCCCGGGTGTGACGAGCTGGTAATCCAGACGCCAGCCTACGTTCTTGGCCCAGGCCTGCCCACGATTGCTCCACCAGGTGTATTGCTCGGCACGTGCATCGAGCTGCCTGAAGACATCGACAAATCCTATCTCATCGATGACGTGGGTCACCCAGGCGCGTTCTTCTGGCGTAAAGCCTGAATTTTTCTGATTGGACTTCCAGTTTTTAAGATCAATTTCCTTGTGCGCGATATTCCAGTCGGCACAGATGACATACTCTCGTCCGGTCGCTTTGTAATCATCCATCAGCGCCTGCATCCAGGGGCCGAATTTTTTCAGAAAACGGAATTTGGCTTCCTGGCGTTCCGGACCACTGGACCCAGAGGGTAAGTAAGCGCTGATGACCGAAAGATTTGACCAGTCGGCTCGAAGGATGCGACCTTCACTGTCGAACTCTTCACACCCCATGCCTTGCAGAATGCGTTCAGGGTCTTTGCGTAAATAAATGCCTACTCCGCTGTAGCCTTTTTTTTCTGCGGCACAGAAGTGACCGTTGTAGTCCAGAGGGTGCTGGAGATCGTCATGAATGTCGGCCAGGTGCGCTTTGAGCTCCTGCAGGCAGAGGATATCCGCCTGGTGGGTCTTGAGCCAACCCAACAGGCCTTTGTTAAAGGCGGAGCGGATGCCGTTCAGGTTCAGTGAGGTGATGCGCAGCAAGAAAAGCTCCTGGTCAATGAGATAATGGCGACATATTGGATGAATTTTGGGATCGATATGTCAACTGGTTCGAATCGTCGTACGTTTGTGCAGTTTGCCTTAAATGAAGGCGTTTTGCGTTTTGGAAGCTTTGTCACCAAGTCCGGTCGCACCAGTCCGTACTTCTTTAATGCTGGGTTGTTCAATACGGGCGCCTCGGTTGGCCGATTGGCACAATTTTATGCCCAGGCGCTGGTGGATTCCAAGTTGCCCTTTGATATGCTCTTTGGGCCTGCCTATAAAGGTATTCCCCTCGCGACAGCGACGTCGGTCGCACTGGCGGCGCATCCAGCGCTGCCGGGTCGTGATATTCCTTTTGCCTACAACCGTAAAGAAGCGAAAACACATGGCGAAGGCGGTCAGCTGGTGGGCGCTCCCCTTAAGGGCCGTGTGGTCATCATCGATGACGTGATCACAGCGGGCACTTCTGTGCGCGAGTCGGTGGATATCATTCGTGCGGCAGGGGCTGAGCCTGCCGCGGTACTTATTGCGATGGACCGGATGGAGCGGGCAGGTGCCGATGGCGAGTTATCACCTCATTCGGCCGTCCAGGAAGTTGAGCAGCGCTATGGTCTGCCAGTCGTGAGCATTGCCTCGTTGACAGATATCCTGGCTTTACTCGAAGGCAACGCAGAATTTGCTGCCCATCAGCAAGCTGTTCTGGCCTACCGGTCCCGTTACGGGATTCAGTAGACCCTTGCGTGTTTAGCCCCCGGGTTTAGCTTTCAAGCTTAGCCTTGAGCAAGTCGTTGACTTGTTGAGGGTTGGCTTTGCCTTTGGCAGCTTTCATGATCTGACCCACCAGCGCGTTAAAGCCTTTTTGTTTGCCTGCTCGATACTCGGCAACAATCGCGGCGTTGTTAGCCAGGACCGTGTCGATCATTGCTTCGATCGCGCCGGCGTCATTGATTTGAGTCAGGCCTTTGGCCTGGATGATGGCGTCGGGTTGGCCACCATGTTCGCCTGACCACATTGACGCAAACACGTCGCGTGCGATTTTGTTTGAAATCGTATTGTCGACAATGCGTGACAACAGCGCAGCGAGCGTGATTGCACTCACCGGACAGTCTGTGATGTCTTTTTCTTCGCGATTGAGCGTGGCCGAGACCTCGCCCATGACCCAGTTTGCCGCGAGTTTTGCCTGGCCTGCGGGCAGGGTGCGGGTGACTTCTTCAAAATAGGTCGCGAGCGCACGGCTTGCGGTCAGCTGGGCAGCGTCTACAGGGGCCAATCCATATTCGCTCACAAATCGCGCGCGCAGCGCTGCGGGCAATTCGGGCATCGAGGCGCGCACCTGTTCAATCCAACTCGTGTCAATCACGAGAGGTGGCAGATCAGGATCTGGAAAATAACGGTAATCATGCGCGTCTTCTTTGCTGCGCATGCTGCGTGTTTCGTCGCGATCAGAGTCGTAAAGCCGCGTTTCCTGTACAACCCGACCACCATCTTCGAGCAGCTCAATCTGACGACGAACCTCGTACTGGATCGCTCGCTCAAGAAAGCGGAAGGAGTTGACGTTTTTGACTTCACAGCGTGTGCCGAATTCTTTTTGACCGACCGGACGAACCGAGACGTTTGCATCGATCCGGAATGAGCCTTCCTGCATGTTGCCATCGCAGATGCCGAGCCACATCACCAGGCTGTGCAAGGTTTTTGCATAGGCCACGGCTTCGGCGGCGGAGCGCATTTCGGGCTCCGTGACGATTTCGAGCAAGGGCGTGCCGCAACGATTCAGGTCAATCCCGGTAGAGGATTCGCCGTGCGGACCGACAAAGTCGTCATGCATGGATTTGCCCGCGTCTTCTTCGAGGTGGGCACGTGTGAGGTTGACGGTTTTTTCTTCGTCACCCACAAAAAACGAAATCGAACCCCCAATCACAACGGGATCATCCATCTGGCTGATCTGGTAGTTCTTGGGCAGATCCGGGTAGAAGTAGTTTTTGCGCGCAAAAACGGAGTAGGGCGCAACGGTGGCGCCAATCGCCAGACCAAAGCGGATTGCGCGTTCAACGGCACCTTTGTTCATGACCGGCAAGCTGCCAGGTAAAGCCAGATCGACTTCATTGGCTTGTGTATTGGGCAGTGCGCCGTAGCGCGTGCTGCTACCCGAAAATATTTTTGTCTGTGTCGAAAGCTGGGTGTGCGTTTCGAGTCCGATGACGACTTCCCATGTCATGATGCTTGTCCTGCAATATGTTGATGCCAGTCTGTCACGCGTTGGTATTGGTCAGCCACGGCAAGCAGTCGACCTTCATCGAAATAATTCCCGATGATTTGCAAGCCGATTGGCAAGGCCGCACCCGTTGCACCTGGAGCAAAGCCGCACGGAATGGACATGCCAGGCAACCCGGCCAAATTCAGGCTAAGTGTATAGATGTCGGCGAGCCAGTCAGCAGTCGGGTCATCACTGTTGACGCCAATCTGTTTGGCCACGGTCGGCGTCACAGGACCCATGATGACATCACACTGCGTGGTGAGCGCTGAGCGGAAATCATCGGCGATCATGCGACGCAGTCGCTGGGCCTGCAGATAATAGGCATCGTAATAACCATGGGACAGCACATAGGTGCCGACCAGGATCCGTCGCTGAACCTCAGGACCAAAGCCTTCGGCACGGGACTTGCCTGTCATGTCCTCGAGGTCCGAGTAGCTTTCGCTGCGATGGCCATAGCGCACACCATCGTAACGTGAGAGATTGCTCGAGGCTTCGGCAGGTGCAATGACGTAATACGCTGGAATCGACAGGCGCGTGCGGGGAAGAGAAATATCGACGCGCTGGGCGCCCAGTTTTTCGAATGCAGTCAGGGCAGCTTCGATTGCCTGACCGACATCTTTGGATAGGCCTTCGCCGAAATACTCGCGCGGCACACCAATTCGCAGGCCTTTGAGTGGAAGTGCTGCGTTTGTAGCGAATTGTTCACTTGTGCGTGCGTAGTCTGAGCGTATGCGTCCGGGGGCGTTGGCCACGCCGTTACAGAATTCTGCGCTGGTGGAGTCGCGCGGATCAAAGCCGCTCATGGTGTCAAGTATCTCGACCAGGTCGGCGGCGCTCGGTGCAATTGGACCGGCCTGGTCTAGGCTGGAGCCATACGCAATCATGCCGTAGCGGGAGATGGCACCGTAGGTTGGCTTGATGCCGCTCACGCCGCAAAGCGCGGCGGGCTGGCGAACAGAGCCTCCAGTATCGGTGCCTGTGCTTGCCATGACAAGCCGTGCTGCGACGGCGGCGGCTGAACCACCGGAGGAGCCGCCAGGAACGGCCGTATGATCCCAGGGATTCAGAGCCGGGCCGTGTGCAGAGTGCTCGTTGCTCGAGCCCATGGCGAATTCGTCACAATTGAGTTTGCCAAGAGATACAGCACCCGCAGCGAGTAGTTTGCTGACAACCGTGGCGTCAAACGGACTGACGTAGTTTTTAAGCATATTGCTGCCGGCAGTACTGCGCCAGCCTTGCGTGACGAAGACATCCTTATGTGCGATGGGAATGCCTGTCAGGGGGCCGGCATGGCCCGCGGCCAGCAATGCATCGGCCTGGCGTGCCTGAGCAAGCGTCAGGTCGGCATCAATATGCACAAACGCATTGAGCACCTTGTGCTGGTCGATTGTGCGCAGGGACTCCTGGGCAAGCTCGGTGGCGCTGACCTGTTTTTCAGCAAGGGCCAGGCGCAGAGCCGCGAGGCTGGGGTAATGTTGCAGGGCAGTAGGCATATTATTCGATCACCTTGGGAACCAGGAACAGTCCGTCACGGGCACCTGGGGCATTTGCCATGAGTGCCGAACGTCTGTCGGTAGATGTGGTTTCGGTCACCACGTCATCGCGCAGGCGCAGATGGACATCCGTCATGCCAGCAAGCGGGTGGGCGAGGGGTTGGATGCCATCCGTATTGACGGCCTGAAGCTCCTGGATCAAGCCCAGGATTGCGTTTAGATCGACCTGCGCCTGCGTCAGGCGTTCGGGAGTTAATTGCAGGCGCGCCAGGCGCGCAATGCGGACAACTTCTTGTTCGGTAAGAGCCATGGGGTCTGGATCAGTCCATTGAGTGGGGCCAGGGCGGGCAAATATCCGCCCGACAGTCTATAAGCGCGTTTAAATTTAGCGATCTGGACGACTTGGGTCTGCCTAAGGGTGTCCAGACGGTTAGATTCACGAATCACCGTGAATTATAAGTTATGATAGGCGGCTAATCGCTGCGTGTTACGAGCGCTTTGTGGGTCGATTGCAGGCGGGTCTTTTTGGCATGCCTTACCGACTCATCAACACAACTCTGCTCCACGCACGCGCCTGCACATTTTCGTGCTTCAATTTTCACTGGCTGAGCGCACATGTTCGGATTCCTCCGCAGTTATTTTTCAAGTGATATGGCGATCGATCTCGGAACCGCCAACACGCTCATTTATGTTCGCGGCAAAGGCATCGTTCTGGACGAACCCTCCGTTGTGGCCATTCGCCACGAAGGTGGCCCCGGCGGCAAAAAAATCATTCAAGCGGTTGGTCGCGAAGCCAAGCAGATGCTGGGTCGCGTTCCGGGCAACATCGAAGCCATTCGCCCGATGAAAGACGGCGTGATTGCCGACTTTACCGTGACCGAGCAAATGCTCAAACAATTCATCCGCATGGTCCATCCCCGCAATATGCTGGCACCGAGCCCGCGCATTATCGTTTGCGTACCATGTGGCTCAACTCAGGTGGAGCGTCGCGCGATTCGTGAATCCGCGCTGGGTGCTGGCGCAAGTCAGGTGTACCTCATCGAAGAGCCAATGGCTGCTGCGATTGGTGCGGGTCTGAATGTGTCCGATGCCAGTGGTTCGATGGTGGTCGATATCGGTGGCGGTACAACCGAAGTCGCAGTGATCTCGCTGGGTGGCATGGTTTACAAAGGCTCAGTACGTGTGGGCGGCGATAAGTTTGATGAGGCCATCGTCAACTACATCCGTCGCAATTACGGCATGCTGATCGGAGAGCCCACAGCCGAGCTGATCAAAAAAGAAATTGGTTCGGCTTTTCCAGGTTCTGAGGTTCGCGAAATCGAAGTCAAAGGCCGCAACCTGGCTGAAGGCGTGCCACGCAGCTTCACCGTATCGTCCAATGAGATTCTTGAATCCCTGACGGATCCGTTGAATCAGATTGTGTCCGCGGTCAAGATCGCACTTGAAAACACCCCACCAGAACTGGGTGCCGATATTACCGACAAGGGAATTTCCCTCACGGGTGGTGGCGCCTTGTTGCGCGATCTCGATCGCCTGCTCCAAGAAGAAACCGGCCTGCCGGTGATCGTTGCTGAAGACCCGCTGACCTGCGTGGTGCGCGGCTGCGGTGATGCGCTTGAGCACCTTGAAAAACTAGGCGCAATCTTCATTAACGACTAGTACCCTGCATTTTTATGCAACGACATGTTCCTTTACGCTTGTTCCGACGCGGTCCAGCCGCTGAGGTCAAGCTGGCATGCATGGTACTGCTCAGCTTGGCGTTGCTTGTTACTGATGCCAACTGGAAAACACTGAACCCGCTGCGTCAGTCAATTTCAATCGGACTGTATCCGTTTGAGCGGGCGGTGATGTTGCCGCGAGACGCCATTTACCTGGTACATGACTGGTACAACGCAGCAGCGGCGATCAAAGCCGAAAACGAAGGTTTGCAGCGCCAGCGTATTGAACTTGCCCAAGTCACTAGTAATGCCGCGCAGCTTGCCGCCGAAAACGCGCAGCTACGCCGACTCATGGGTGTCTTTGATAAAACAGTCGAACAGCCCGCTATTGTGGTCGAGGTCTTGTATGAGCCTGCGAACGCTTTTAATCGGCGACTGGTCTTCAACAAGGGCAGTAGTGATGGGATTGCTCCAGGTATGCCAATTATTGACGAGGGAGGGGTCGTTGGGCAGATTATCCGCGTGACACCCATGTCCTCCGAAGCCGCGATGCTGACCGATGAAGTGGTTTCCATCCCGGTTCAGATTTTACGTAATGGTCTGCGCCTGATTGCCTTTGGATCGACCACGCCCGGTCGTGTGGAAGTGCGTTATTTTTCAAGTGATGCGGACATACGCGAAGGCGATATGCTCGTGACCAGCGGAGTAGGTGGTGTGTTTCCGCCAGGTCTGGCGGTCGGCAAAATCGAGAGCGTTGAGCGCAATGCTTCAACCGGTTTTGCCCGTGCAGAAGCACAACCTTCATCTCACCCGGAACGTTATCGTCATTTTCTTGTCCTACAGGTTCCCGTTGATGGAAACGAGACACCTGTGCGTGCCTTGCCATCTGCGGCCTCTTTGCCCAATCGAACGGAGCCTGCCGGTGCGACAACCAAGTCAAAGTGAAATAGCCAGTACGCGGTCGCGTGCAACACGGCCTCCTGTGCCGCGTCCGCATGCTGTGCGCCCTGATCCGCTGGAAAACCTCACAAGTCCCAGGTATATCTGGTTCACGATGATTGTCGTGTGGTTTTTATCGTTATTACCCTGGCGTGCCTGGCAAGCCGCACCGGATGTCTTGCTTCTGGTCATTGCGTTCTGGTCCGTACACGAGTCAAGACGCGTCGGTATTGTGGTGGCGTTTATGTTTGGTTTGCTCATGGATGTGCACGACGTCGGTCCGCTCGGCCAGCAGGCGCTGACGTATTCCATTGTTGTGTATGGTGGCTCGGTCTTGCATCGCAGGTTATTGCGGTTTGACCTGTGGAGTCAGGGGTTACACATGTTGCCAGTCTTTTTTGTGGCCAAACTGATCGGTGTACTAATCTGTGCCTGGCTGGCAAATTTTTGGGCAGGCTGGTTATGGACAGTTGGCGTATTGCTGACTGCGGCTTTGTGGCCTGTGGTCGGCTGGATACTCTTATTGCCGCAGCATCGCATGGAAAATGCCGATGCGAACTCGGTCTGATATCAGGCAACCATGTTCGAGTTCAAAAAAACAGGTCAACAACACAAGTATAAATTCATGCTGCGCGCTGTCGTGGCAGGTTTCATTGCGTTAATCGGCTTTGGTTTGTTGATCGTCAGGTTCTGGATACTGCAGGTTGACCGTCATGAAGGGCTTGCAGCGCGTGCCGATAGCAACCGGATTGCTGTTGTGCCCATTCCGCCTCGGCGCGGTGAAATCATGGATCGTAATGGCGAGGTGCTGGCGCGCAATTACCTCAGCTATACACTTGAAGTTGTGCCTGCCCGTGCAGGTAATCTTGATGAGTTGTTCAATGAACTGATGCCCATTGTTTATTTGAGTGCAACCGATCAGCGCCGCTTTAAGCGCCGGGTGGCCGAGAGTGGGCGCTACGCGAGTGTGATCTTGCGCAACAACCTCAATGAGACCGAAGCTGCCTGGTTCTCAGCACATTCATTTCGTTTTCCGGGTGTCGAGCTACGTGCGCGATGGGTGCGTGAATATCCTCAAGGAAAATCTGCGGGGCATGTCGTAGGGTATATCGGTCGGATTTCAGAGGGCGATGCGGCCTTGCTCGAAGAAGAGGGCCAGATCGGCAACTATCGCGGTACTGATGTTATTGGAAAAAAAGGTCTCGAAAAGACCTATGAAACAGCATTGCACGGAAAAACGGGGCTGCAAGAAGTTGAGGTCACTGCGCGTGGCAAGCCTGTGCGTGTGCTCAGACGTGTCGACCCAACTCCGGGTACCAATCTTGTTTTGTCGCTCGATATGCGGTTACAGCGTATCGCCGAGAATGCGTTCAAGGACCAACGCGGTGCACTCGTTGCAATCGAACCGAAAACCGGGGATGTA
>CANBUF010000041.1 GCA_947372575.1 Alcaligenaceae bacterium
GTATTTCGAGACTCGACGGGTGAAAGCTCCGTCAGAAATCTTTCCCTCAGACCTGCAGTGCAGGCCATCTATGGATTCGGTCGACAGTTCACGGCAGAAGTCCTGATCGAAGGCAATGTTCATATATTTAAATCCTCCCAGAAACAGGCCTTATCAAGTGTTGCCTCTGGATACCAGCTTGAACGGATTACACCGCCTTGCGTCTATCTGCTGCATGCGCAGAAGCAAGAGGTGCTTTGTCTCGAGGTTGCACAGCAATGAAACTGACTGCACGTGAAGGGCGTGCGGCGCATGGTGCGTGGGCGATGCGTACACATGCGTTGATTCATTCAAAGGATCAGTTGTCCAGAATGCGGCCAGCCTTTGTGCGTTGTCTCAGCCAGGAAATGGCCGTGACGTCCTTGAGTGGACGTGTCTGCCCTGTGATTTTTGATGATGGGACTGCTGGAGTATTTGTCCTCGCTGATTACTGTCAGGATGATCAGACACTCGCATTACTTGATTTATTAGTCTCAAAAGGCTTTCGCCTGAACGATCCAAGTTTGTTTGTACTGGCTCCGGCTTTAATGGTCGCAATTGATCGATCGCACATGGTGGGAGCGTTATCAGGCGTGCGCCAAGCGACGGGGGCGAGCGCACAATATACGGCGTTATCTGATGCATTTAATGATCTGGTCAGCTGGGGATTGCAACACGGCGCCAGTGATATTCATTTGAATGTACGACGCGTCAAACCCGAGTCGTCAGTATTTTTTACCATCTCGGGACGCTATATCTGTCCCGAGCGTTATCGGTCGATACCCACTGCAACTTTGCTTGAAATGCTCGCAGTGGCCTGGATGGGTGTTCAAGGTGGGAATGGCGCAGTGTTTGACCCGATGGTCGAGCAGCAAGGGCGATTGAACCTGAGTCTTGAGGGGCGCGAGGTGTTGCTGCGTTGGGCATCTCTGGCGACAGACGCAGGACCTTCAGTGTGTTTGCGACTGCTGGTGATGGATCATCACACACTGACCCCTGATTTAAAGACACTTGGTTATGTGGAGTCCCAAATCCGCGCACTGCAGCGCAGTCGCGCCCAGGAGGGCGGCGCAGTCGTCCTCGCCGGTGTCGTAGGTTCAGGCAAGTCCACAACGATCGCGACGCTGATGCGTGAAATTTCTCTCGACCGTAAAGTCATCACACTTGAGGATCCCGCTGAGTATCTGATTCCAAACGCTTTGCAAAACACGATCTGTCGCACACTGGACGAAACCGACGGCGCGTCCTTTGATACCAAGCTTAAAACGATTAAACGTTCAGCGATGAATGATTTGCTGATTGGTGAGGTACGTGACGCGGCAGGTGGGCGTGCCTTTATGGATCTTGCTGGTTGTGGTGTGAACCTCTACACCACTGTCCATGCGGGTTCAGCCCTATTGATCAGTGAGCGGCTTGCTTCGAGCTTTATCGGGGTCGCGCGTGATTTGCTTGCAACCCCGGGTATTCTGAAATTACTGGTGTACCAGTGTCTGATTGCACGTCTATGCCAACATTGCGCGCTGAGTCCGCATGAGAGCCTGGCGAGCGGACCATGGCGCTGTTTTCAAGGGGTGGTGCGCGAGACGCAATGGTTTGGACAATGGCTCTCTGTCATCGAAGCCCAGACAGGCGTGCCATCTTCTGCGCTCAGATTTCGCAATCAGTCAGGCTGCAAACATTGTCAACATGCCTCTGTTTCAACATTAAACGGTACCTTGGGCAGAACGGTGGTCGCAGAAATGATTGAGCCCGAGCGTGAACCGGATTTTTTGGCTGGTATTCAGAGGTACGATAATTTGGGTTTGCATCATTGGTTCCATGCTCGCGCGCGTCGCGCGCTGACGGATCCAGACATGGATGGCAAGACAGCCATGCAAGTGGCAATTTATAAAATGTCTCAAGGGCAGATTGACCCACGTCAGATCGAGGGTCGCTTTGGTGCCTTTGAATGGTCTGGGGCGTGAATCAATGCGCATCATCAGACACCCTTTCTTGAGCGCTCTCATCTCGAGCCTGATTCAGCGTTGCTTACAGCTGCGGCTGACATACGCAGCATTGCAGTTCAAAGATCAGCGTGCGGATTTTTATGATTACCTTGCAGACTTAATCAGTGCAACAGCTGGTACGAAGACGTTGCTCAGTATTTTTCAGGATGACGCACGACGCTATCCCTCGAGCAGTGTGCGTGGTCTGCTCAGCGCAAGCTGGGCTCAACGATTCCCCAAAACGGGCGGGGATTTGTTTGCCACCTGGTTTGGGTCCTTGCCAACGGAGGATTTAGTTGCCATACAGGCCGCACAGTACGCCGGAGCGGGTGCACTGACTCAGACCTTACGTCAGTTGTCAGCGGTCGTGCGCGTCACAGACGCCGCGACTCAGGCCTTTATGCAGACAATACTCACTGGGGTACTCAGTCTGGGGGTGGCGTTTGGCTCGATACTGCTCATTCCATTCTTTACGGCGGATCGACTTGCTCAGGCCTTTGTCGCTTTGCCAGTCTCCTACTACGGCCCGCTCACCAGAAGTTTGTTCTTGACTAGTGACTGGCTCAACAGACTCTGGTGGCTGTTGATTGCGTTCCAGGTTTGCCTGGGGTGGGCATGCCTCTGGTCACTGCCAAATCTGGTCGGCCTGGTTCGCAGGGGTCTGGATCGCTGGGGGATGTGGCGGCTTTACCGTGTCGTGCAGGCGGTGCGATTTCTCACGTTGCTCGCTGTCCTGCTTCAGCCAAGAGGCAATATGAGTGCGCGCTTGCGGGATGCTTTGCAGGTGCAGGCCCTGGGCGCAACGCCTTGGTTGCGGGCACATATTGATTCGATGCTGTTTCGAATTGATTCAGGCTTTAAAGCCGCGGATGCACTGGATACGGGCTTAGTAGACAACGAGACGTGGTGGTACTTCACAGACATGGTCGCAACCCTTGGACTGGACGAAGGGTTGCAGCGTACATGCCAACGCCTTTCTCTGCATACCGTCAAAAAACTTGCTGTTCAAGCGCAGACCATACGCTGGCTGTTATTGCTTTTATCGGTTGCCGTGGTGTTGAGCATTGCGTTCTGGCACTTTCGGGTATTCGAAGAGTTGCGTCAGAGTCTGAGTCTGTATTACGCCAACTAACTTTGTGGAGAATTGATGATGACTAGTGTTGCAGCGTTTTATTCTAAAAAAATATTTAAACAATCGGGCTCCTCCGAGCTGATGGGTGCTCGATTGCAAGCGGGATTTTCTTTGATAGAAGTTTCCATCGTGACAACCATCATGATGTTGATTGCCATTATCGGGATTCCTGCTATTCAGGGGTATGTCATTGAAAGTAAGGTGCCGCGTGTGGCAGAAGAAATGCAGCGCTTTGTGGCACGGCTCAAAGCCAGTACCCATGGCTTTGGTGCGATGCCCTATGCAGGTGTCGATGCGGGCACGCTGGTCAATGCCCTGCGATCCTCGAGCGTCGTGGCTGTGACAGGGCAGGGAGCAGGCGCGACTGTTGCCCATGGGCTGGGTGGTAATGGCACAAATGGACGGGGTGTGATTCTCATTGCTCCCCAATCCATTGCCGGTGCGCCGACTGGGGCTGCATTTTCGCTGACGCTTAACGATGTGAACCATGCCGCATGCCCGTCACTCGCCTCGATATTGCAGCGCATCGCTGAAGTCGTGACTATTTCTGGTCGTTCGGGGGCGGTGACGGTTAAGAATGCTGCACAGGAGCCTCTCATGCCCTATAACGCCATTCTGGCCGATGCGCAGTGCGCAGCAGGAGACCGCAATACTTTTGTTTTTACGATTCGCTGAAAAAGGACCCCTATGCTTTCTAACCAACAGCGTGGTTTTGCACTCTTTGAGCTGGTGCTTGCGATCGCGCTGGCGAGTCTGATCGGAGTATGGACCGCTACGTCATGGATTAAACAAGTCGAGGATGCAGCGGCGCAAGGCACCGGGATCTGGCTGCTCACAGTTAAAAAAGCGATGGATCAAATGCTGAGCAGGCAAGCAGATGCGATGACCGGGATCGCTCCTGCGCGAGCAGGGGCAGGGGACTATGCAGATCTCTGGCGTCCAACCGTTGCCGAGCTGATTGCTGCTGGGCATTTGCCCGCAGGGTTTGCGCTTAAGCCTCCACTGACGTATGACGTTGCTATTCGGGTATTTGCGCCGGTCGGCGATTGTGAACAGATTGGTTGTCGAATTGACGCATTGATTCATGCTCAGCCTAATCACTCGGCACGCACGGGCGCCCTCGATACCAATCGTTTAGGCATGATCCTCAATGCACTTGAGGGCGCGGGCGCAAGTGTGCACCCTTTAAGATCAGACAGAATCAGAGGAGCGCTTGTTGATCTGCCTAATCCGGCCTTTGCTGATATGCCCCAGTTATTGCCAGGTTCGATTGCGGTGCTCAGTTTTTACGATTCGAGCACGTTCGCGCAGTTTATCCGTCAGGATGACAAGCGCGATGCCAGGCTCAAGGGGCAGTTGAACGTTCAGCAGGGTATAACCAGTGAGTCGGATATTCGTAGCTCGGCCGGGTTGCGTGCGGCAGGGCGGATTTCAGCGGGTGAATTTTTGCATATGAATGGGGTGGCCCAAGAGGCGACGGCGTGCGATACGGAGGGCTTAATTGGGCGTAATGCTTCTGGGGAGTTGCTCACATGCCACCAGGGCCGCTGGTTAGGTGGGGGCTCAAAGTTTGGTGGTGTATTTTCAATCCATGGCACGTACGGTTGTCCCAAGAATCTGCTGGACGCCACTTTGGTGAATCCCCTGACGGGAGGCTGCCATTGTCCGCCGGGGTTTCAATCAGTAGAAATTTCACGCTGGAAACGCGCGTTTGTCGATATTGAAGAGTTCAGGACCTATATTTGTATCCGCTGAGCTTGCCTGCGGTCGCTTGCCTGCATCTATAATCGAAAATTAGCCTGAGAACTCTGAGCTCTTGGCTCTGAGTTCCTCCTTAATTCCTATATAAAATTTAGCCACGCGATGAAAACGTCCGAGATCCGTCAGAAATTTCTGCAGTATTTTCAGTCTAATGGCCACACGATTGTGCCGTCCTCATCGCTGGTGCCCGGCAATGACCCGACTTTGCTGTTTACCAACTCGGGCATGGTCCAGTTCAAAGACGTCTTTACTGGCAAGGACACGCTGCCTTTCACCCGTGCTACGTCTTCGCAGCGCAGTGTTCGAGCGGGCGGTAAACATAATGACCTCGAAAACGTCGGTTACACCGCGCGTCACCACACCTTCTTTGAGATGTTGGGTAACTTCAGCTTTGGGGATTACTTCAAACGCGATGCAATCTCCTTTGCCTGGACCTTGCTGACAGAGGTTTATTCCTTGCCAAAGGAAAAACTCTGGGTCACGGTCTATCAAGAGGATGACGAGGCCTACGCAATTTGGGAAAAAGAAATCGGTGTGCCACCAGAGCGTATTGTGCGCATTGGTGACAACAAGGGCGCGCGCTACGCGTCTGATAATTTCTGGCAAATGGCCGATACCGGTCCGTGTGGTCCTTGTACCGAGATTTTTTTCGACCATGGTCCTGAGATTTGGGGTGGACCACCAGGATCGCCCGAAGAAGACGGCGATCGCTATATCGAGATCTGGAACCTGGTGTTCATGCAGTTCGAGCGGGACGTGGCTGGCAATCTGACGCCTCTCCCAAAACCGTGTGTCGATACTGGCATGGGACTCGAACGTATCGCTGCTGTACTGCAGCATGTGCATTCCAATTACGAGATTGACCTGTTTGTGGCGCTGATTGCCGCGGCATCGCGTGAAACGGGCTGTAAAGACCTTTCACACAATTCACTGAAAGTGATTGCTGACCACATCCGCGCTTGCAGCTTTTTGATTGTCGATGGCGTCATTCCAAGTAACGAAGGGCGTGGCTATGTCTTGCGCCGTATTATTCGTCGTGCTTTGCGCCATGGTTACAAGCTGGGACAGACCAAGCCTTTCTTTTATCGTTTGGTGGGTGATCTGGTCAAAGAAATGGGGGATGCCTATCCTGAATTGGCTAAAACAGCCGCCCGGGTTGAGCAAGTCCTGCGCCAAGAAGAAGAACGTTTTGTTGAGACGCTCGAGCATGGCATGAGAATCCTGGACGTGGCGCTGGCAGCTCTGCCTGCCCCCGCTGCTGGGCAAGAGGCGGATGGACAACCTTCGGTGACACTGGATGGCAATACGCTGTTCACCCTGTATGACACCTACGGATTCCCTGTCGATCTGACAGCAGATATCTGTCGGGAGCGTCATGTTGAGGTTGATCTGGCAGGTTTTGATGTGGCGATGGCGCGTCAGCGTGATCAGGCGCGCGCAGCGGGCAAATTCAAAATGGCAGAAGGGCTGACCTACCATGGCGCCCATACAGTGTTCGAGGGGTATGAGCATCTGCAGGTCGAAAGTAAAGTGATTGCGCTCTATGTGGGCGGCGCAGCGGTAGATCATATTGCCTCTGGACAGGATGCCATCGTGGTGCTTGATGTCACACCTTTTTACGCCGAGTCTGGTGGTCAGGTCGGAGACACTGGCACACTCAAGGGCGCTGCATTGAGTTTCAAAGTGCGCGATACACAAAAAATTCAACCTGGTGTCTTTGGCCATCATGGCAAACTCGAGGCAGGCAAGCTCACGGTTGGCGATACAGTGACTGCGGTCGTGGATGCCGAGCAGCGTGCTCGCACTATTCGTAACCATTCGGCGACCCATCTGATGCATAAGGCCTTGCGCGAAGTGCTCGGTGCGCACGTCCAGCAGCGTGGCTCACTTGTGGATGGCGAAAAAACCCGTTTTGACTTTGCCCATGACGCGCCACTCTCTGACGCAGAAATCATCCGCGTCGAGCAGTTGGTCAATGCCGAGGTACTGTCCAACCAGCCCGCACAGGCTCAGGTCATGTCCTATGACGATGCGGTCAAAGGTGGGGCGATGGCGCTGTTTGGCGAAAAATACGGCGATACCGTTCGCGTGCTGGATATTGGCTTCTCGCGTGAATTGTGCGGTGGGACGCACGTCAGTCGTACCGGCGATATTGGTTTGTTTAAAGTGGTTGCCGAAGGTGGCGTAGCCGCTGGTGTTCGACGCATCGAAGCCGTGACTGGTGGGAATGCCCTGGCCTGGGTGCAAAACCTGAATGCGACGACCCAGCGTGCCGCATCGGCTCTGAAGACCCAGGCAGCTGAGCTGCCAGAGAGAATTGGTGTTCTGCAGGATCAGATGAAGGCGCTCGAAAAAGAACTCGAACAGGCTCGTGCAAAACTTGCCTCAAACGCAGGTAATGCGCTGACAGATAAAGCAGTCCGTGTTGCGGGGTTTAGTCTGCTCGTCACAGAAGTGCAAGGCGTTGATCCCAAAGATTTGCGTTCAATGGTCGACCAGCTCAAAGATCGCCTGAAGTCGGCAGTTGTTCTACTTGCGGCCCGCTCTGCAGATGGCAAGATCAGTATTGTGGGCGGTGTGACCGCTGATCTGACTGCCAAAGTGCGTGCGGGTGAGCTGGTCGGTTTTGTTGCCGCACAGATCGGTGGAAAGGGTGGTGGTCGTCCTGATATGGCGATGGGCGGCGGGACAGACCTGGGGGCCTTGGCTGGCGCCCTGGCTGGTGTTCAGGCCTGGGTTCAGGCGCACGCCTGATTCGAGGCGACACAATGACTGAGCAAAACACCGCGAACCCTGAGCTGCCTGAGCCGAGCTCTCAGCAGACTGAGTTGGCTGCGGGGTCTGACAATACCCTACCAGACCAGGCTGTGCAGCATCCGCTTCATCAACTGACTGTGGATGCAACAGGCCTTGCTTGTCCTTTGCCGATCCTGCGTGCAAAAAAAGCACTTGCTCAACTCGTGAGCGAGCAAACTCTGCAAGTCATTACGACGGATCGTGGTGCGATTCGTGATTTTCAGGCTTTTTGTCGACAGACAGGCAATGCGTTGTTAGCGCAGGTCGAAGAGCCCGGGCGTGTCGTTCATTACATCAGGCGTCGTTAACAACTGATTTGTACGCGTGTAGTATTGATGCTATACTCATCGGCTCTACTGAATCTTTTAAGGGATTACCTACTATGGTGGTGATTCGTATGGCCCGCGGTGGCTCAAAAAAACGTCCTTTCTATAACCTCGTTGCAACTGATTCGCGTGATCGTCGCGACGGTCGCTTCATTGAGCGTGTTGGGTTTTATAACCCAGTCGCCAATGCGAAAGAAGAAGGACTCCGTATTGCTCTTGATCGCGTCCACTACTGGACCGGTGTTGGTGCTCAGTTGTCTCCAGCGGTTGCCCGCCTGGTTAAAGACTTCTCTGCCAAAGCTGCTGTTGCAGCTTGATTGATTCGGCCGCATAGTCATGGCTGGTGATGGCGCAATAAAAGCGCCCGATGATCTGATCGAACTTGGTCGCATCATCTCAGCTTATGGCATTCGCGGTTGGTTTAAAGTGCAGCCGCACTCCGCTCAGGCGGAGGTCCTGCGTGCTGCACCAATCTGGTGGTTATGTTCGCCTGCTCCCCCTGCGCACTTCGGTGCAAAAGTGGCAGCAGGTTCAACCGCGTCTGTAGCTTGGCAACCAGTCATGAAGGCCTATCCTGTTAAACAGGTGCGGCCACAGGGATCAACGATTGTTGCTGATCTTGACGGCATTGCCGATCGGGATCTTGCAGAAAGCATGCGTGGTTATACCGTGCATGTCTCGCGAAAGGATTTTCCTGCAGCACAGGGAGATGAATATTACTGGGTCGATCTGGTTGGCTGTCTGGTCTATGGCCAGTCTGAATTAATCGGCTCTGTCGCAGAGGTGATCGACAATGGCGCGCATGCATTGTTGCGCGTGAATCGCTTGCAGCAGTTGACACCAGACGCAGAGCCCGTTCCCATGCTTGACTCAAAAGACCGGCCCCTCGAAGAGCTGGTTCCTTTTGTCGCTGCACATGTCCAGAATGTAGATATTGTCGCGCGTCGAATCGATACAGACTGGCCCCTCGACTTCTAAGGGGTGAGTATGCGTATCGACGCGATCACTTTGTTTCCGGATATGTTTGGTGTCGTGCGTGACGCAGGCGTCACAGGCCGTGCCCATAAGCAAGGCATCTGGTCACTCAACACCTGGAATCCGCGAGAATTTACCCAGGACGTGCATCGTACAGTCGATGATCGTCCCTATGGTGGCGGCCCAGGTATGGTCATGATGGCCGAGCCACTCGAGCGAGCCGTGCACGCGATACGCGC
The DNA here is from genome assembly GCA_947372575.1 of Alcaligenaceae bacterium. Next base: position 9,233 of record CANBUF010000041.1, read on the forward strand.
AGCACGCGCCACACAGCAATTGCCTGATGCTCCCGTTGTGATGTTGTCACCTACCGGGCGTCAGTTTGATCAGTCGCAAGCCGACCGTCTGTCCAGTTCTTCTTCAGGTGCGATTTTCATCTGTGGGCGTTACGAGGGCATTGATCAGCGCTTTATTGATCGGCATGTCGACGAGCAGTGGTCCCTGGGTGATTTTGTACTGTCCGGCGGTGAAATCGCTGCAATCGCCATGATTGATGCAGCCGTTCGCCTGTTACCCGGCACCTTGAATCACGGTGAGTCTGCCATGCAGGACTCCTTTCAAGAATCCTTGTCGGGCTTGTTAGATAGCCCGCATTACACGCGTCCCGAAATTTTGGATGGCGAATCTGTACCAGCGATTCTGATGTCAGGCAATCATGCCTTGATCGCGCGCTGGCGCAGAGAGCAGTCGCTCAAAATTACAGCTTCCAATCGTCCTGACCTGATTGCAAAAGCCAGAATAAATGGGATGCTCTCGAAGGCGGACGAAAAATATCTTGCGGCGCTATCGATTGTTTAATGCTGTGCTGATAACTTGTCAGCGATTCCCCATAACCGCTATCCGAGGCCACGAGACAAGAGCCGATCCCTACAACACGATCTGATGCCCAGTAGCTTTGCCTGATCTTAGGCAGAGCTGCTGGAACGTTCCCTATCTCTAATTAACCAAGTCTTGCTCGTTGTGATTTTACTTTTTCAAGTACTTCACTAAATTGCGCTGACCTGGCTTTTTCCTGATCGACGACCGCGGCGGGGGCTCGTGCGACAAAGGCTTCGTTCGAAAGCTTGGCCGCAGTCTTGTTGATCTC
>CANBUF010000042.1 GCA_947372575.1 Alcaligenaceae bacterium
GCGGCATGGTAGGGCAGTCCGGCCATCGGGATCGGCACGCCGTTAGATGAGCCGCGTCGTGTCAGCGTTAAATTGAGTAGCTTGGCGCCGCGCTCAGCGTCCTCATAGAACATCTCATAAAAATCACCCATACGATAGAGCAGCAGTAACGGCCCGGCCTCAGCCTTGAGGCGCAGGTATTGCTGCATCATCGGAGTGTGATTGCTGAGGTCGCTTGCAGGCGACACTTTCAGGCCTTGAGTTTTCAAGCTGGTCTAGTCTCTTTTGGAACGGGTGTGCGTCGTGCGCAGGTGCCCCAATTGTCAGGCATGCACCCAGCGCCGTGCTGAATAGCAAGTTTAACGGAATGTTTAAGTCTGACGGTCTGGGGCAGCCCCATTCACTGTATCCTTGAGCGTAGCCCTAGAATATCGTCTCACCATGAAGCTTTTCACCCTGCGCCTCGCGCGCACGCTGTTAAATGATCGCCTGTTGCTGGTGCTGGTCATCCTGGCGATTGTGCTGACCTTCTGCTTCAGGCCAGCCCTGTCGTTACTTGCCGGATCGATCGACTGGTCAACGATCCTGACACTGAGTGGCTTGCTGATCCTGGCTCGTGGACTTGAGTACAGTGGCTTGCTGGACCAGCTCGCACGCGCCATGATGACGCACCTGAAGCAGTTACGCTCGCTTGCAATATTCCTGGTGCTGACGGCTGCGCTGCTGTCTACCTTGCTCACCAATGACATTGCTTTATTTGTTGTGGTGCCTCTGACCCTCGGATTGCGCCACCTCGCGGTGCTGCCCATCAGCCGGCTCATTGTTTTTGAGGCGTTAGCTGTCAATGCAGGCTCTTTGCTCTCACCAATCGGTAACCCCCAGAATATTCTCCTGTGGCAACAGTCGGGTTTGAGTTTTTGGGGTTTTACAGGGCAGATGTTGCCCTTGGCGGGTCTATGCATGCTGGGCCTGCTTGCGCTGACAGTCTGGAGCTTTCCTGCGCAAACCGTTGCTTTACATCCCGCCCCGAATGCTAAATCCTCTGACCGCCTGCTAGCGAATGTATGCGCGGTCTTGTTCGTCGGCTTTATCGTTGCAGTCGAATATAAACAGGCCGCCTGGGGCCTGGTGGTGGTGCTATGCCTGATCGGCTGGAAAGAGCGCAAACTCGTCTTGCAAGCCGACTGGCAACTGATTCTGGTGTTCATACTGATGTTCGTGGATATCTCTCTTCTCAGTCAGTGGCCCGTCGTGCATGCCGCGATTGAACCCTTTGCCCACGGCAATCCCGGCCTGCAGTTCTTGAGTTCAGCTCTGGTTTCGCAATTCATCAGCAATGTGCCCGCGACAATTTTGATGCTTCAGTACACAGAGCCGAGCGCCGCGATTGCCTATGGGGTCAATATCGGAGGCTTTGGCCTGGTGCTGGGATCCATGGCCAATCTGATTGCGTTGAGAATGTCGGGCGATCGGTCGATTTGGTGGACCTTTCATGCTTATTCGTTTCCGGCGCTGATTTTTAGTCTGGTTGTGGGCTGGTGCTTGATCTAGTGGATTTTCAGTCAGCAACCCGCCAAGTAATCAGGTAAGTAATCAGGTAAGTAATCAGGTAAGTAAGCAGGTAAGTAAGCAGGTAAGTAAGTTTTAGCTGGCGGTTATCGAAACTTAAGTTGACTATTCCATTTCACCTTCTTGTTGTTGATTCCCTATAATCATGGATTCACTGCATTTCGCAATTGACATTGCAATCATTTTTATTGGGTTCAATATGCATTCTTCAGTTATTAATTTTGCGCGTCGTGCAACATTCTGTTTGTTGGCAGGATTGACGACGACGTTTGCGGTTTCCGCTGCTGCGCAGGGTAATTATCCCGATAAGCCTGTACGCGTGATTGTTGGTTTTTCGGCTGGTGGTACGACTGACGTCGTAGCCCGCGTGTTGTCCAAAGAGCTAACAGATGAACTGGGTCAGAGCTTTATTGTTGAAAATAAACCCGGTGCTGGGAGCAACATTGCGACGGAATTCGTAGTGCGTGCGCCAGCCGATGGTTACACCCTTCTTATGATGGCTGTGACTAGTGCCATTAACCAGACGCTTTATCCAAACCTCAAATTCGATGTCACCAAGGACCTGCGCGCAGTGGCTCTGGGTGCCAAGGTTCCTAACATCCTGGTGATCAATCCTAAATTGCCGGTCAATACCGTCAAGGAACTGGTCGATTACGCGAATAAGAATCCTGGCAAGCTGAACTTTGCTTCGTCCGGTTCAGGCACTTCGATTCATATGACAGGCGAATTGTTCAAGCTGCAAACAAAGATTGATATTTCGCACATCCCTTACAAAGGCAGCTCGCCTGCGTTGACAGATCTGATGGGCGGTCAGGTACAGATGATGTTTGACAACATGCCTTCAGCCTGGCCTCAGGTTCAATCAGGTAAGTTACGCGCGCTTGCCGTGACGGCACCCACCCGCTCGCCTGCTGCACCAGATGTACCAACTATGGCAGAAGCGGGGTTCGAGGGCTTTGATGTGTCTTCATGGTTTGGTTTCATGGCGCCTGCCAAAACCCCTGATGCCATCGTTGAGAAACTCAATGCTGCCGTCACCAAAGCCCTTGCCAAGCCTGAAGTCCAAAAACGACTGCTTGATCTGGGCGCAATTCCCCAGCCAATGAGCGCAGCAGAGTTCAATACGTTTGTTAAAAAAGAAGTGGACACCTGGGGCACCGTTGTTAAGGCTTCGGGCGTTCAGGCAGACTGACTGGAGTCTACCTCGTCCAAGGGGTATGCTTGGCGTCACTCATTGATATCCACCGGGGCTGCAAAGCCCCGTTTCATAGCGACTGAACATGATTTCAAAAATTGTCCCTGATCTTCACGCAGCGATGGCTGGTATTCAAGACGGCTCCGTCGTCCTGATTGGCGGGTTTGGTGGTGCCGGACAGCCCCATCAGTTAATTGACGCACTGATTGCCCATAAGGCCCGCGACCTCACCATCGTGAGTAATAACGCAGGCTCTGGTCATACTGGCATCGCCGCACTCCTCGAAGCCGGTCTGGTACGCAAGGTTATTTGCTCGTTCCCCCGTCAGGCGGATTCGCAGGTGTTTGACGGTTTGTACCGCGCAGGCAAGCTTGAACTGGAGCTGGTTCCACAAGGCACGCTGGCTGAACGCATTCGTGCGGGCGGCGCTGGAATTGGCGGATTTTTTACCCGCACAGCCGTTGGTACCCAGCTCGCAGAAAACAAGGAAGTGCGCCATCTCGATGGTGACGACTACGTCTTTGAATTGCCCATCAAAGCCGATGTCGCCGTGATTAAGGCTTACAAAGCGGATCGCTGGGGCAATCTTGTCTACAACAAGACGGCCAGGAATTTCTGTCCGGTCATGGCCACCGCGGCCAAGCTCACAATTGCACAGGTCGAAGAGATCGTTGAACTCGGCGAGCTCGATCCCGAAGCCATCGTGACACCAGGTCTGTATGTCAAGCGCGTGATACGCATTCCCACAGGGGTGAAAGCATGAAACGAGTGACCCGAGACGAGATCGCTGCACGCGTAGCGCTCGATATTCCCGAAGGCGCAGTGGTCAATCTAGGGATTGGCTTGCCAACCCGTGTCGCCAACTATCTGCCGACCGATAAAGACATTTTTCTGCAAAGCGAAAACGGCGTGCTCGGCATGGGCCCCGCACCCGCGCCAGGCGAAGAGGACTACGACCTCATCAATGCCGGTAAACAACCCGTCACCTTGCTCAAAGGTGGCAGTTATTTTCATCATGCAGATTCTTTTGCGATGATGCGTGGCGGGCATCTGGATATCTGTGTGCTGGGTGCTTTCCAGGTGTCCCGCTTTGGAGATCTGGCGAACTGGTCCACTGGTGAGCCGGGAGCCATCCCTGCTGTGGGCGGTGCGATGGATCTGGCCGCTGGTGCGCGTGACGTGTTTGTGATGATGGATTTACAGACCAAAGAAGGCGTCAGTAAGCTTGTGGATCAGTGCACGTATCCCTTAACAGGTTTGCGCTGCGTGTCTCGGATTTACACCGATGTTGGTGTGTTTCAGATTGAACCCGGTGGCGTGGTCCGAGTGGTCGATGACATGTCCGGCGCCGGCCCCGAGGAACTGCGTCGTATGACAGGACTGGATCTGGTTTTCTAGTCAGCAAGTCTCAGACGAATAAACTTGTGTATGAACGCTCGTACTTACGAGCGTTCTTTGCATTGACGGTAGCTGAGAGTTCATTGCACGGACGACAGCTGAACGTTCTTTGCATGGATGGTAGCTGAGCATTCAGTGCATGAACCACAGCTTTATTCGTCGACCAACTTGTTCAGGCGCTGCGCATCAATCGTCGCAGTGCTGCCTTCAACCTTGGACCCCATTGACTCGATGGTTTTGCACAGCTGGGCGATCCGTGCATCCTGAGCGGCTGCGTGGGTAATCAGTTCATGTAGCACCTTGACCAAGGGGTCGCCAGCGCCAGGATCCACGGCATAGGCTGTAAAGGTGCCGCCCGTTTCTTGCTGCGCAGCTGGGGTGCCCTTGTTGAGCATCGCCTGCAAGGGTGCAGCTTTAAAATCCGATTCACAGGGGGAACGCCCCGTCTGGGACGTGGTCTGGCCTAGGGGCTGGGGTGCCCAATGGGATGTTGTCTGGTGTTTGGTCTGCAGGCTGGATAGGTCTGAAGGTGGGGCCTCAGTCTTAACGTTAGGAGTGGAAACGGTCGTCAATTCAGAAATGGCTACATTCGCGACTTCAGAATCCACCTCAGGCGCTGCAGTCTGACCGCGTTCCTGGTTAGGCTGTTCAATAATGCGGGCAGGATTACCTACTGCCGTTGCTCCCGCAGGGACTGGTTTGACCACCACGGCGTTTGAGCCGATCCGGGCGCCATCACCGACCGTAAAACCGCCAAGCACCTGGGCACCGGCACCGACCACCACGCCGCGACCGAGCGTGGGATGGCGTTTTGTGCCTTTGTAGAGGCGTGTGCCGCCTAGCGTTACGCCCTGATAGATCGTACAGTCATCGCCGATGATGGCAGTCTCACCGATCACCACACCAAAGCCATGGTCAATAAAGACCCGCCGACCGATCTGCGCACCGGGATGGATCTCAATGCCTGTCAGCATGCGTCCGATGTGCGAGACCAGGCGACCCAGCCAGAATAAATTCGCCTGCCACAGTCGATGGGCAAGCCTGTGCGTCATGATGGCGTGCAGGCCTGGATAGCAGGTGAGGACTTCCAGCTTGCTACGGGCAGCCGGGTCACGCTCAAGTATGCAGGCGATGTCTTCGCGAAGATTATTCAACATGAGCGCAATGGTATCGCATCGTTATTGGGGAACAGGGATTAACCCGACTCGACGGATGGGTTGCGGGGGCCAAAGCGAGCAGTCTGGATCATGGCGGTACAGACCCCACGCATCATATCGACCTCGTCCTGGGTCAGATTGTTGCGGCTGAACAAATGCCGCATCCGGGGCATGAGTTTTTTAGGATAAGCAGGATTGAGGAATTCAACAGCTTCGAGGGCTTGCTCCCAGTGGACCAGCAAGGCCAGTACCGACTCGGTGCTGGCAGGCCGGCGCCCGGGGGGAGGCAGGCTGGCTTGTGTGGCCGGCAGGGACTGCATGAGTGCGTAGCGCATCTCCCAGGCTGCCAATTGGAGCGCCTGGGACACATTGAGCGAGCTGTATTCCGGATTGGCCGGGATGTGGCAGACGCGATGGCAGAGCCCGATGTGTTCGTTGGTGAGTCCAGACCGCTCAGTGCCCACTACAAGCGCGACACGGGCCTCCTGGTGCGTTGCAAGGTGCTCCTGGGCAATCTGGGCTGCCTGGCGGATATCGCAGACTGAGGGGCCGAGATCGCGTTCCCTGGCTGTCAGGGCAAAGGCCAGCGTGACCGGCGCCAGTGCCTGTTCTAGGGTCTCCAGGATTGGGGCGTTATTGAGCACATCCGAGGCGCCGCTGGCCAGCGCAATCGCCTCCGGCTGGGAGGTGATGTGCTCGGTTTTTGGTGCGACCAGCACCAATTCATGGAACCCCATCGTCTTGATCGCACGCGACGCAGAACCGACGTTTCCAGGGTGGCTCGGTTCGGTCATAATGAACCGAACGCGAGAAAATGGCGATGTCATTTAAAATCCCTGTTTAGCCTAACAAATAATAGCCACAAATATGCATCCAATGCTTAATACCGCCATCAAGGCGGCCCGGCGCGCCGGAACCATCATTAACCGCGCGAGCATTGATCTTGATCGCATCCAAGTGTCCCGAAAAGGGCCAAGCGATTATGTCACGGAAGTCGATCGCGCCGCTGAAGAAGCCATTATCGATGTGCTCGGTACGGCGTATCCTGATCACGCCTTTCTGGCCGAAGAGTCCGGCCAGAGCAGCCAGCTCGAGCCAGGCCAGCACCATGAGAATGAATGGGTGATTGATCCGCTCGACGGCACGACCAATTTTATTCATGGTTTTCCGACCTATGCGATTTCGATCGCGCTGCGCCAGCGCGGCCAGGTTACGCAAGCGGTGATCTTCGATCCAGCGCGTAACGAAATGTTTACAGCCAGTCGCGGCGGTGGTGCTTTCCTCAACGATCGCCGGATGCGTGTGTCTACTCAGACTAAGTATCACGATGCCTTGCTGGGCGCTCGCTGGCCTGGTTCCAAATTACCCGATAACCTGCTGGCTTCACGTTTTTCCGAACTGGCACAAGGCTGTGCTGGCTTGCGCCGCACGGGCTCCTCGGTACTGGATCTCGTCTACGTTGCAGTCGGACGTCTGGATGGCTTTTGTGGCCTGGGTCTCAAACCCTGGGATCTCGCAGCAGCTAGCCTGATGGTTCTTGAGGCAGGCGGACTGATTTCGGATCTCGAGGGTGAGCAGACCTGGATTGATAGTGGCAATGTGCTGGCCGCTACGCCCAAGATCTTTACCCAGATGCTGGCCCATCTGAATCCGGCAGCGTCTAAGTAGCACTGTCATATTTATCCGTTACCATTAAGTGCTTAGTAACTCTCGGAGCTCCTGATGGAGTGGCTGCTTGACCCGACAATCTGGGTCGGCCTCTTTACCCTGGTCGTTCTTGAAATCGTCCTGGGTATTGATAACCTGATTTTCATCGCAATCCTGGCGGAAAAACTTCCGCCAGCGGTTCGCGATCGTGCCCGCGTCATGGGCTTGCTCTTGGCGCTGGGGATGCGGCTGATTTTGCTGGCGGGCATGTCCTGGCTCGCTCAGCTCAAAGATCCCTGGGTGCATGTGGCGGGTTTTGGGTTTTCAGGACGTGACTTAATCCTGATGGTGGGTGGATTTTTTCTCATCTTCAAAGGCACGGTCGAGCTCCATGAACGTCTTGAGGGCAGTCGGCACCATGCCTCTGGCGCGCGTATCTATGCAGATTTCTGGGTGATCGTCACACAGATCGTCGTGCTCGACGCAGTGTTCTCCCTGGATGCGGTGATTACTGCAGTCGGAATGGTCGATCATCTGACCGTGATGATGGCCGCGGTCGTGATTGCGGTAGGTCTCATGCTGCTGGCATCCAAACCTCTCACGCGCTTTGTCAACGCCCATCCTACCGTCGTGGTGCTCTGCCTGGGCTTTTTGCTGATGATCGGCTTTTCGCTGGTGGCTGAGAGTTTTGGTTTCAAGATCCCCAAAGGCTATCTTTACGCTGCAATTGCCTTTTCGGTCGCCATCGAGTTGCTCAATCAGCTCGCACGTCACAATGGCCTCAAAATGGAATCTGTGCGTCCCATGCGCGAACGCACAGCCGAAGCCGTCTTGCGTATGCTCGGCAAACAATTGCCTGATGAGGCCGATACGGCGTCTGTTGATGAAACCGGCGGCAAACCCGCTCTGACCTTTGGCGTCGAAGAACGCAACATGGTGAGTGGCGTGCTGACGCTGGCTGAGCGCTCGATCCACTCTGTGATGACGCCACGCACTGAAGTTTCGTGGGTCAATCTGGATGATGAGCCCGCACTGATCCAAAAGCAGATCGCGCAGGCGCCTCACAGTTTTTTCCCTGTCTGTCGCGGTTCTCTGGATAACGTCCAGGGCATTGGCCGCGCCAAGGACATGATTGCAGACCTGATTACCTATGGTCATATCCGGCGTGTGAGTTTGCGCGAACCCATGATGGTGCACGACACCATCAGCATCATCCGCCTGATGGATACACTTAAACGTTCCCGTGGGCAGCTTGTGCTGGTGGCAGACGAGTTCGGTACGATTGAAGGGCTTGTTACGCCTATAGACGTGTTTGAGGCCATTGCAGGGGAGTTCCCGGATGAAGACGAGACCCCCGACATTATTCCGGACGGAGAGAATCACTGGAAAGTGGACGGAGCCGCTGACCTGCACCATCTCGAACAAGTGCTTGAGACTGAAGGCCTTGTTGACGAAGATGAGGATTACACCACTCTGGCGGGGTATCTCTTATCGCGTTTTGGTCATTTGCCCGCACCGGGAGATACTTGCGAGTACGCACATGCACATGCCCGTTTCAAGTTTGAAGTCGTGCAGATTGATGGGAGGCGGATTGCCCAGGTCAATATCGAGAAGCAAATCGATGCCGCAGAGTATGCCGAAGGTCCCGATTATGGCTGATGGTTTTTTTTGATTTAACCCAAGGTTCGGGATTCTCGCCTTAGCAGGTGACAATCCCGAATTTGCTTTGTCAAGCGTGATCCAGGTCAAACAGGCTTGGGCCTTCTTCATCGATGACCATCCAGCCACCGCGTGGAGCCTGGTTGGCTTCGAGGTGATCACAGTCCCAGTCAGGCAGGACCCAGCGTTCGCAGACTTTGCCGTCCACGGTCAGCACATGGCGACCTGGTCGGTGTGTGTGTCCATGCACCACCAGAGACACCTCAGCCGTACGGATTGCTTGCGCAACCGCCTCTGCATTGACATCCATGATTTCGCTAGTTTTGGTCTGGTTAGCTGTCATGCTTTCGCCACGGGCCTGAGCGGCAATCGCCAGGCGTTCGGGGATGCTGCGCGCCAGAAAACCAGACTGCCAGGCGGGATTGCGCACCATCGCGCGAAATTGCTGGTAAGCCGTATCGTCGGTACAGTACTCATCGCCATGACTGAGCAGCAAAGTGCGATCGCCTACGGTGATCAGGACTTCTTCGGGTAATAACCGTGCGCCGAGACCGGCAGCCAGTGCCTCACCCATCAAAAAGTCACGATTCCCTCGACCCAGCCATACCGGGATTTTTGCGGCACAGGCTTTGATCGCCATCAGATCCTGGGCCAGCCAGGGAGGGGCGACCACGGCGACATCGTCACCGATCCAGGCATCAAAAATGTCGCCCGGCAAGAGCAAGGCTTGCGCCTCGCTTGCGGCAAGTTTGAGGAACTCGCGAAAAGCTTCTGAGGTACCTGTCGTATTCTGGCCCAGATGGATATCTGAGGCCAGCCATACAGGACCTGCAAGAGAGATCTTATTCAATGACGACAGCCTTGGTGATCACAAGATCCTCAGCGGGAACGTTCTGATGAAAGCCGCTATTGCCGGTTTTGACGGCTTTCATTTTGTCGATCACGTCCTGGCCTTCGACGACCTCACCAAACACGGCATAGCCCCAGCCGTTCGAGGTCGGTGCGGTGTGGTTGAGGAATTCGTTGTTGGCCACGTTAATGAAAAACTGTGAAGACGCTGAGTGCGGCTCGTTGGTGCGTGCCATGGCGAGCGTGTACTTGTTGTTTTTCAAGCCATTGTTGGCTTCGTTTTCGATTTGTGGCTTGGTGGCTTTCTGTTTCATTCCGGGCTCAAAACCGCCGCCTTGCACCATAAAGCCATCGATAACACGATGAAAAATTGTGCCATTGTAAAAACCGTCATTGACGTAGGCCAGAAAGTTTGCAACGGTCTTCGGTGCTTTGGCTGCATCGAGGGAAATCACGAAGTCACCAAGATTGGTGCTTACTTTGACGCGGGGATTCGTGCTCATGGAATTAACGCC
>CANBUF010000043.1 GCA_947372575.1 Alcaligenaceae bacterium
TCAAGTATATGTACTGTGTGTTCTACTTTTTGCGGCATTTGTATCCCCAAAAAAAACATAGGCTAAGCTATATTCAGCATTGTACAGTCAGTGCTGTTTTTGTACAACGAATGTACAACGGCATCTAAAAAACTGTACAACGTTGAGAACCGCATAAATGATGGTGCCCGGGGCCGGAATCGAACCGGCACGCCTTGCGGCGGGGGATTTTGAGTCCCCTGCGTCTACCAATTTCACCACCCGGGCACGGGGGACAGAGCATGAATGCTCCAGCAGGAAGAACGCCATTATAGAACGTCTTGAAATTTTTGTTTTGCACCCCAAATAATGACCAGATCAGGGTCGAATGCAATAGCATTGAACCTTGGCATGACTCCCGATTGATAACTTTTTCTGTGAACACTATGAATCAAACGACTTCTTCTGGGGACGCATCCCAAACCCTCGGATTTCAGGCCGAGGTTAAGCAGTTGATGCACTTGATGATCCACTCGCTCTACAGCAACAAAGAGATCTTTTTGCGTGAGTTGGTCTCCAATGCATCGGACGCGTGCGACAAACTGCGCTTTGAATCCATCGATCAGCCAGACCTGCTTGAGGGCGAGGGCGAGTTGCGTGTGCGCGTCGATTTTGACAAAGAAGCCCGCACCATTACGATTTCCGATAACGGTATCGGTATGTCACGCGAAGAAGCGGTAACGAACCTGGGTACCATTGCGCGTTCGGGGACAAAAGAATTTTTTACCAAATTAACGGGCGACAAACAAAAAGACGCGCAGTTGATTGGTCAGTTTGGTGTGGGGTTTTACTCGTCCTTTATCGTGGCCGACAAGGTCACCGTGCGCACCCGCCGTGCTGGCATGCCAGCAGATCATGCCGTCATCTGGGAATCCAATGGCGAAGGCGAATTCACCATTGCGAATACCGAAAAAGAGAGCCGCGGCAGCGAAGTCACCTTGCATTTGCGTGCTGACGAGGACGAGCTACTGAACGGCTATAAGTTACGCGAAATTTTGCGCCGCTACTCTGACCATATTTCTCTGCCCGTTGAAATGCGCAAAGAAGAATGGGATAAAGACGCCTCCGAGCAAAAGAAGACAGACGAGTGGGAGGCCGTCAACCAGGCCAACGCACTCTGGACGCGTAACAAAGCAGATATTACTGATGAGCAGTATCGCGAGTTTTATAAGCATGTCTCGCATGACTTTGATGACCCGCTGGCATGGACGCACAATCGTGTCGAGGGGCGCAGCGAGTACACCCAGCTTTTGTTTATTCCTAAGCATGCGCCGTTTGACATGTGGGATCGTGATGCGCGACGTGGCGTCAAACTGTACGTTAAACGTGTTTTCATCATGGATGATGCGGAACAATTGCTGCCGTCTTATCTGCGCTTTGTACGTGGCGTGATTGACTCTGCAGATTTGCCGCTGAACGTTTCACGCGAAATCCTCCAGGAAAGCCGTGATGTCAAAGTGATTCGCGAGGGCTCAGCCAAGCGAATTCTGAGCCTGCTCGAAGATCTGGCAGAGAACCGCAAAGAAGACTATGCAACGTTCTGGACAGAGTTTGGTCAGGTGTTGAAAGAAGGCACTGGCGAAGACGCATCCAACCTTGAGCGCATTGCCAAGCTGCTGCGTTTTGCTTCGACACAGGACGAGTCCGATGCGCAGGTCGTTTCACTTGCGGATTATGTCAGCCGGATGAAAGAAGGGCAGGACAAGATTTACTACGTCACTGCTGACAGCTATATCGCTGGTAAAAATAGTCCGCACCTCGAAATTTTCCGCAAAAAAGGCATCGAAGTGCTGGTCATGTGGGATCGCGTCGATGAGTGGATGCTGTCGCATTTGCGTGAGTTTGATGGCAAGCAATTGGTGTCCGTTGCCAAAGGTGGTCTTGATCTCGAAGCCCTCGCTGATGACGAAGAAAAGAAGCACCAGACTGAAGTGGCCGAGCAATTCAAGCCACTAGTCGAACGTTTGCAGGAAAGTCTGAAGGATCGTGTCAAAGAAGTGCGCGTGACGGCACGGCTGGTGGATTCGCCTTCGTGCGTTGTAGTTGGCACCAATGACCTGAGCCCCCACCTTATGCGGATGCTCAAGGCTGCAGGTCAAGAGGCCCCCAACGTCTTGCCCGCTCTGGAGATCAATCCTGAGCATCCGCTGGTCGCACGCGTCCAGGCTGCGACGGATGAGACCTTTGCAGATTGGGCTTCGCTGCTGTTCGAACAGGCAATGCTTGCGGATGGTTCGCAGCTGGCTGATCCTTCGGCATTTGTGAAGCGGGTCAATCAGTTGCTGTTAGGTTGATCAGAGAAGTAATCTCAAGCCTAGGGACGGCCTGCTGACCAGTCGGCCGCCCCTAGGTACCTGTCCCAGTCAAAGGCGTCGCCCGGGTCTGTTTTGCGCTCCGGCGCGATGTCGCTGTGGCCACGCACAGCACGTAAGGCATAGCGCTCGCGTAAACACGCTGTCAGCGCGGTGAGCGAAGCATATTGCGCCTCAGTGTAGGGAGCGGTGTCTGTCCCTTCAAGCTCAATCCCTACAGAAAAATCATTGCACTGCTCTCGGCCATCAAACGACGAGACGCCTGCATGCCAGGCGCGCGCGTCACTCGACACAAACTGCGTGATGTGGCCAGTTCTGACAATCAGAAAATGTGCAGAAACCTTCAGACCTTCGAGGCATGAAAACCAGGGGTCCGCTTGCAGATCAAGCTGGTTTAAAAAAAGGTCGCAGATAAATGGCGTGCCAAACTGACCCGGTGGCAGGCTGATGTTATGAATGACCAGTAGGCCGATATCGTCGGCTACAGGTCGTTCGTTGAAATTCGGGGACGGCTTGAGCGAGACCTGCTCTGAAGGCTGTAACCAGCCTTGCGCGTCGAGCTTCATACGCGCTGTTTGGCACCCAGCTTGGCGTGCTCAGGACTGCACCAGGTATTGAGTCCCGTGCGGGTGGCTTCGGAGACAGGTAAATGGATGCCGCAGTGATCGCAGCGCACCATCTGCTCTGAGCCCAGACGGTTGGGCTCAGGCTGGCGTGGAGCTGCGCGGCCAACGCTGGGCTGACGTCCTGCCGCGGCGCGTGCGAGCACGCGGGTGACAACCAGTGAGCCGATGAAAATTGAAACCCAGAACAGTATTTTGCCCATATCAGACTCTTTGAAGAATGACTTCTACAACGAAACGGCTGCCTGTGTAGGCCAGCACAATAAAGGCAAACCCAGCAAGGGTATAGCGCAGCGCAATGCGCCCACGCCAGCCACGCACGTGCCTGCCGACTAGAAGCACACCAAAGGTGATCCAGGAGAGCAGTGTGAAAACGGTCTTATGATCAAAAGGCAGCCATTTGCCGGTGGCAGCCAGCGATATCAGCGAGCCTGAGGCCACCGCGAGTGTGAGTGCAGCAAACGCAATCCAGATTACACGAAACAGTAATTGTTCCTGAGCCAGCAGTGGGGGTTGGGCATCGAGCAGCCGGCCGGCGACTGAAAACAGGCCTTTTGAAGTCTGAGCAGATTCGCCTGGAAAATGTAAGCGCCGGTCAAGCGCCGACATTAATAAGGCCTGTAATGCGGCAACTGTAATCAGTCCGTAGGCCGCCAGCGCAATCAACAGGTGAGCCCGCAGTGAAATATCGCTTGCGTGCGCGACCAGCTGGGATGCCGGGAATAGTGCCGCTAACAGGCAGGAAATCGCTCCAGCGGGCAACAGTAGCAGTTGCAGGCCGTCGATGCGGATAATCAGGCTTTCGAGCCAGAAAACGATCATTCCTAGCCAAACTGCAGCCGAGAGGGCGAGTGACCAGCTTAAATGCAGGTGCTCATCGCGCAAAATGGACTGATCCAGCGCGACCCCATGCAAAACGATGGCCACCAAAACGCCCAGGCGTACCAGTCTGCCCACCTGAATGACAGATTGGCCAGAGGCGAGGGCACGCCATAGAATAATTGCTAGACCGGAATATGCCAGCGCAGCGAGAGAGTGAAATACAATGCCAGTAGACATATGACTAGTGTAAAGCGAAACTGCCCCCATGCTTGAAAACCTGACCCAACGCCTTTCCCGTGTCGTCAAGACGATTCGTGGCGAAGCACGCCTGACCGAAGCCAATACCCAGGACATGCTGCGCGAGGTGCGTTTGGCGCTCCTTGAAGCCGACGTCTCCCTGCCTGTGGTGCGTGATTTCGTGACGCGCGTCAAAGAAAAAGCCCTGGGCGAAGAGGTCGCAGGCAGTTTATCCCCCGGCCAGGCCTTGGTCGGTGTGGTGCATCAGGAACTCACCTCCCTGATGGGCGGTGACCTGGGACCGGACGCGAGTGAATTGTCACTTGCGATGCAGCCGCCTGCGATTATCTTGATGGCGGGTCTGCAGGGTGCGGGTAAAACCACCACGACCGGCAAGCTTGCCCGCTGGCTGTCCGAAGGTGGGCACGTCCAGCATGGCCGCAAGACAGGCAAGAAAAAGGTCGCTGTGGTCAGTGCCGATGTCTATCGTCCTGCCGCGATCGAGCAGCTCAAGATGGTCGCCGCCCAGGTTGGCGTCGAGTGGATTGCCTCTGATGAGACGCAAAAACCAGAAGACATCGCGCGTCATGCACTGGATTACGCCAAGCGTCATCACTTTGATGTGCTGATTGTTGATACGGCAGGTCGACTCGGTGTGGATGAGGCCATGATGCGCGAAATTCGCGCGCTGCATGACTTGCTCAAGCCAATCGAGACCTTGTTTGTCGTCGATGCCATGCAGGGTCAGGATGCGGTCAATACTGCTAAAGCTTTCGGTGACGCACTGCCATTGACCGGTGTGGTGCTGACCAAGCTGGACGGTGATGCGCGAGGAGGTGCGGCCCTATCCGTGCGCCATGTGACGGGTAAACCACTCAAATTTGTCGGTATCTCCGAAAAGCTCGACGGCCTGGAGCCTTTTCATCCTGAGCGGATGGCCCAGCGGGTGCTTGGCATGGGCGACATTGTGTCGCTGGTCGAGCAGGCGCATAAAAATATCGATATGGCCGAGGCGCAAAAGCTTGCGGCCAAGATCAAATCAGGCGACAAGTTTGATTTGAATGATTTCCGGGATCAGTTGCAACAAGTTAAAAAGATGGGTGACATGGGTTCGTTGCTCGAGAAGCTGCCGGCGCAGTTTGCGCAGGCCGCAGGTCAGCTGCAGGGCGGCCAGGCAGAAAAGCAATTGCGTCGCACCGAAGGAATATTGAATTCCATGACGCCGCTTGAGCGTGCCAAACCCGATTTGCTCAAAGCCTCACGTAAACGCCGTATTGCCACGGGTGCCGGCGTTCCCGTGCAGGAAGTCAACCGCATGCTCAATCAGTTTGAGCAGATGCAGGGCATGATGAAGCAAATGAAAAAGGGCGGAATGGCCAAAATGATGCGCGCAATGGGCGGGATGAAAGGCCTGGGCAAGCTCGGTGGTTTTGGCGGCTAAACCCAGTTCAGCCTTTTAGCGCTTTTTGAAAATCACGTCCCAGACACCATGTCCGAGGCGCAAGCCACGGTTTTCAAACTTGGTCAGGGGGCGGAAGTCCGGGCGGGGGGCAAAGCCCTCGCAAGTATTTTGCAGCGTCGGCTCAGCGCTCAGGACCTCAAGCATCTGATGAGCATAGTGCTCCCAATCTGTTGCACAATGAATGTAGCTGCCTGGCGCCATGCGGCTCGCGAGCAGAGCAATGAGCGGGGGCTGGATCAGCCGGCGCTTATGATGGCGGGTCTTAGGCCAGGGGTCCGGAAAATAAATATGTACGCCTGACAGACTTTCGGGAGTAATCATGTCCCGGATGACCTCTACGGCATCGTGCTGGATGATCCGGACGTTGTTCAGGTTCGATGCTTCGATCCGCTTGAGCAAGGCACCCACACCTGCATTAAAGACCTCAACCCCCAGAAAATTATCTCCAGGACGTGAAAGGGCAATTTGCTCAGTGGTCTCGCCCATGCCAAAGCCGATTTCCAGGATGGTCGGCGCGACGCGCCCAAAGGCCTCTGGCATATCAAGCAGTGCGGGGGAATAAGGAATCGACCATTTTGCGAGCCAGGTATCAAGGGCTTCTTGTTGCCCTTGTGTAATGTGGCTGCGTCGATTGACAAAACTTTTAATGTGTTGGGTTTGCATTGTTAACCACCGCCTACTGCGACAACGATTTCAAGTCGATCTGCGGGCGCGAGATCGCACGAGGCATACTGGCTTTTGGGCACAATTTCGCCATTGCGTTCGATCGCAATGCGTTTGCCCAGAAACCCCAGTTGTTCAACCAGTTGAGCCACAGATATTGGTGCGGTCAGCTCTAGGGGCTGACCATTCAGAACGATTTCCATAGCCAGTATTGTAGTGGTTCGCCAAAGGCGTGCTCAAGCCGCTCTGCTCAAGAGGCCCTCATCTCGTATAATGCTAGTTGAGCGTTCAGCATGCGGGTGTAGTTCAATGGCAGAACGGCGGCTTCCCAAGCCTCAAGCGTGGGTTCGATTCCCATCACCCGCTCCAGTTTTCCTTCACCATGCTGCGTTTCAGACTGCCTGATACCCCATGACACCAATCATTAATATCGCTGCATATAAATTTGTTGCACTGGATCGCCTCGAAGAACGCCGCGAGGTCATGCTCGCGCGTGCCGAGGCGTGCGCCCTGAAAGGCAAAGTCATATTGACGCCAGAGGGCGTGAATATTTTTCTTGCGGGTACCCAGGTTTGCATGGATGCGTTTCTCAATTGGTTACGCGAAGACCCGGCATTCACCGATATCGAGGTGAAATTCAGCGTATCTGATGACGTGCCGTTCAAGCGCATGCTGGTCAAGATTAAAGAAGAAATCATCCGGATGAACCATCCGACGATTCGCCCTGAAGCGGGTCGTGCGCCTGCGGTGGATGCTAAGACCCTTGCACGCTGGCTGGCGCAGGGGCATGACGACAGTGGCCGTCCGGTTGTTATGCTCGACACACGCAATGATTTTGAGGTGCAGGCGGGGACTTTCCGTAACGCCATCAACTGGCACATTACAAAGTTCACAGAGTTCCCCGCTGCGGTCCTTGAGCACAAAGACGAGCTGGTTGGTAAAACAATCGTCAGTTTCTGTACCGGCGGTATTCGCTGCGAAAAAGCAGCAATCTATATGGCTGAGGCAGGTGTAGAGAATATTTACCAGCTCGATGGTGGGATTCTCAGGTACTTCGAAGAAACCGACAGTTCGGATTTTGAAGGGAACTGCTTTGTGTTTGACGAGCGTGAAACCCTCGACCCGCAGCTAAAGCCTCAGCCAGTCGCCTGAGCCCGTGCCACACGTAAAAATCATGTGACGCAGGCCCAGCAGGATCCTTCTTAGTGAATACGCATACCGGGTTGTGCTCCAGCTGACGGATCAAGCAGGTAAATGCCTGCGTCGACTTGGTCATCGGCGTGGCTGGCTGCGAGCACCATGCCTTCAGAGATGCCGAATTTCATTTTGCGTGGGGCCAGATTGGCGACCATAACTGTCATGCGCCCGATCAGTAGCTCGGGTGAATAGACAGACTTGATCCCTGAAAACACATTGCGATGACGACCTTCGCCCACGTCCAGCGTCAGTCGTAGGAGTTTGGTTGAGCCTTCAACGTGCTCGCAATTGACGATGCGTGCGACGCGCAAGTCGACTTTGACAAAGTCATCAATGGATATCGTCTCGGCAAGTGGCTCGCCGCCAGGAATCTCGGCAGGTGCTTGTGGTGCTTGGTCGACCGCAGGCGGCTCAAAAAGCGCCTCGAGCATGGTGGGTTCGGCGCGTTGCATCAAGTGTTTGAAGGGATTGATGCGTGTGGGTAATTGGCCCGCATCATTCCAGACAAAACTTTTCTCGAGTCCAAACAGCTCCGTTGCTACGCGCTGGGCGAGGGAAGGGAGGATGGGAGCGAGCATGACAGACAGCGCTTTAAAGCCGGCCAGAGCCGTCGAGCAAATGTCCTGCAACAGCGCGCGCTTTTCGGTGTCGGTCTCGAGCAGACCTTTTGCAACAAGCCAGGGCTGCGCGGCATCAAAGGCCTGGTTGATCAGGTCAGCCTGCGCCATGATTTCGCGGACCGCGCGGCCGAATTCGCGTGCTTCGAGATCGGCGCGGACGCGCTCGGCGACTGCTGCCCAGTGAGATGAAAGCCCTGCCTGGTCGCCGCTATAACGCAATTCGCCAGCAAAATATTTGCTGATGAAGTTGGCGGCGCGGCTGGCGATGTTGATGTATTTACCCACCAGGTCACTGTTGACGCGGGCAATGAAGTCTTCGGGATTGAAATCAATGTCCTCGACGCGGGCGTTGAGTTTAGCGGCGATGTAGTAGCGCATCCCTTCTGCATTCATACCCAGTTCGAGGTAACGCAACGGCGAAATACCAGTGCCACGGCTTTTTGACATTTTCTCACCGCTCACGGTGATGAATCCATGCACGTTGAGCTGGTCAGGTGTTTTGCGTCCCGCGAATTTCAGCATCGCTGGCCAGAACAGTGCATGGAAATACACAATGTCCTTGCCGATAAAGTGCACTTGCTCGGTTGTCCCGTTCGGGTCGAGCAGCGTGTCAAAATCCATGCTGATTTTGTTGCAGTAGGCTTTGAGTGATGCCAGGTAACCCACAGGCGCATCCAGCCAGACGTAAAAATATTTACCTGGCGCGTCAGGAATCTCAATTCCGAAGTAGGGCGCGTCACGCGAAATATCCCAGTCACCCAGATTGACTTCATCGCCTTCTTTGCCATGGCCAAGCCATTCGCGTGTTTTGGCCAGCACTTCTGGTTGCAGTCGTTTGTTACCCTGGACGTTTGCGCCTGTGGTCCAAGCCTGCAGGAACTCAACGCATCTGGGGTCTGAGAGCTTAAAGAAAAAGTGTTCTGAGGTTTTGAGAACAGGCTTGGCTTTGGTCAGTGCTGAATAAGGCTCGATGAGCTCGGTCGGGGCGTACACCGCACCGCAGACCTCACATGAGTCGCCGTACTGGTCTTTGGCATGGCACTTTGGGCATTCGCCTTTGATGTAACGATCTGCCAGGAACATGCCTTTAACGGGATCGTAGAACTGTTCGATCTGCTTGGTCTCAATCAGATTCGCTGCCCGTAAATGTCTGTAGATATCCTGCGAGAGGGCGACGTTTTCGGGGGAGTCTGTGGAATGCCAGTGATCAAACTCAATATGAAAGCCATTGAGGTACTGGGGGCGCTCGGCACCATAGCGGGCGACGAGAGCCTGCGGTGTGATGCCTTCGGCTTCGGCCTTGAGCATGATCGGGGCGCCATGCGTGTCATCGGCGCCGACAAAGTGCACGGTATGGCCGGCCATGCGCATCGTGCGCACCCAGATGTCTGCCTGGATATATTCCATGATGTGGCCAATGTGAAAAGAACCATTGGCATAGGGCAGGGCAGTTGTAACAAAGATAGTTCGGGACATGAGGAAAGACCGGACGATGGAGTCAAGCCGAACATTTTAGAGCAGTGCGCAGGGAATTGCCGCGTGCAGCGGTTTTATGGCCGATTTTCAGGCGTGAGGAAAGACGCCCGAGTAATGCGCGCCCAGCGCAAAGGCCGCACTGGCAATCAGTGCCCAGACGGGATTCAAGCGGGTAAACAGTATGTAAGCCACGTTGGCTGCGATCAGAATGGGTGTCAACCATCCGCGATACGCCGCGTGTGCCAGGTCCAGCCCGCTCGCGAG
>CANBUF010000044.1 GCA_947372575.1 Alcaligenaceae bacterium
AAGGTTCGAGCTATCGCGCGCGCCATGGTCACTCGACCAGAAGCTCACTGGACGTGCGCGCTCTACTCCAAACAACCAACTATTGAACGGTGTAAGCAAGCTTGGCTCATCAATTCGCACGCGCAAACAAAACACGCGATACACAAAACGATGAATGAAAGGCCTCAAGCGCACATGCATCACGCGTCCCTCGCACAAGCCGATCACGGGCTTAGTCATAGACGGCCTGCCAGGGTGGTGCGACACCAAAATCCCTCACGACACGCAACGCCGATTTCAGTCCGTCCTCGTGAAAACCAAACCCAGCCCAGGCCCCACAGAACCAGGCACGATTGAGCCCCTGTATGGAGGCGAGTCTGGATTGCGCGAGTGCGGCCTTAGTGTCAAGCACGGGGTGCTCATATTCAAAATGCTGAATCACCTGTGCAGAATCCGGCAGCCGATGAGGGTTGAGTGTGACAATAACAGGGCTCGCAAAGGGCAACGGCTGCAATTGGTTTAACAGGTAACTGACCGCCACAGGGCGCTCAGGCCCCTGTCCGGATGCTGCCATATAGTTCCAGGCGGACCAAACTTTTTTTCGCCTTGGTAACAATCGGATATCGGTATGCAGAATGGCATGGTTAGGTTGATATCGAAAACCTCCAAGCACCTCACGCTCTGCAGCGCTCGCATCAAGCATCGCCAAGGCAGTTGGCGCATGACAGGCAAATATCACGGCATCGAATATTTCAGCCCCTGCTGCACTGGTAATCTGCACACCTGAGTCGCTGCGCTGCACCAGAGTGACAGGGCACTCCAGCCGCGCGTCAGGGATCTTTTTAAGCATGGCCTGGACATACTGACGTGAGCCACCCAGGACCGTTTTCCACTTAGGTCTGTTTTCGACTTGTAGCAGGCGATGATTCAGACAGAATGCCAAAAAAGTATCTGCTGGAAAGTCCAGGATATCGCGCACAGAAGAAGACCAGATCGCCGCGGCCATTGGCAGCAGATACCAGTCACGCATGGGTGAACCAAAATGCTCGCGATCCAGCAACTGCCCCAGGGTCATGGGGCGTGCACGCGCCTGGAGCAGGTACGATTGTGCGTTGCGGTTAAAGCGCAAAATATCACGCAACATGCTGATGAATCGGGGCTTGAACAAATTACCGCGCTGGGCAAAAACCGTGTTTAGATTCGTTCCCGCCCATTCAATGTCTGGTGTGTCAATTGAGACGCCAAAAGACATGTCTGTTTCGTGGACAGCCACTCCGAGCGTTGCAAACAACTGGATGAGGTTAGGATAAGTCAAATCATTGTGAACAAGAAAGCCTGTATCAACCGGGTGAGTCATGCCATCGAGCGTGACGTCAACAGTATTGGAGTGGCCTCCAAAGTAATCCCCCGCCTCGAATAGCGTCACATTCATACGCTCTGACAACAACCACGCGCTTGATAAACCTGCGATGCCGGCACCAATCACTGCGACGCGTTTGATCCCTGCGTACTTGCCTTGCTCTGCCGTATTGAACAAATCAGACATCTCAGGCACTCAACACACGTTGTGGGCGCGCGCCGCCGAGCAGTGCTTCTCTCAGGCTTGGACTATGTGTTTGCTCATCTAACCAGATGGCTGAGAAGGACTCTACAAACACGGCATCATCAATGCCGCCCAATGCCTGGGTTGCCGAATAAAACTTCACACCCAAGCCTGGCCGGAACCAGCCGACGAGTCGATCGCCAAGTACGACATCGGGAACAATACGCATCAGCGCGTCAGACCACTGTTTCAGTGCATCTGGAGAAACACTACGCAACCGTTTGATTTCTTCCATTGAAGTCGAAACAATTTGCTGTGCAGTCAAAGTGCGCAAATAAGAAAGATCGAGCACAAAGGGCTGCTGGGCATCAAAATTTTCACCCATCACGAACATTCGCGCACGGTAGAGCTTAAATACGCTCCAACTCAATACACCCTCCCCATTTAAACGCCAGGCATTACCGGAAACATCAATCAAGTCTTGAGGAAAAGTGTATGTAGTTGCAGTATTCAAAGAAGAATCGTCAAAATATTTTTGTCGGAGGCATACTTAAACTTAATTTATGCCGTACATTACTAGATTGCACGATCAAGTTCAAAACATGACCAGTCAGTAACAATGCATACTGATTAGAATTCATTCCTTCTAGAAGATCAAGCTTTATGCCCGCTTTGGCCGCAAAAAAACTATCTTTTAAACAGCAACAGCTGAAATTAAGAGAGAACGCGATTCTTGACGCGGTCAATCGCCTATTGGCTAAAAAAGGCTTTGATCTGATGACCATGGATGAGGTGGCCGCAGACGTTGGTATCGCAAAGGCTAGCCTCTATAAACACTTTGAATCCAAGGAAATCGTCGCGGCAGCCTCCATGACCAGGCTAATGGACCAAGCGCTGACGGTGGTGAAGGGGCTATCAAGCCACTTACCTCCCCTGGATAAGATCAAAGCCGTTGTACGCTGGGCGATCGTGACCCACCTGGCAGGTGCCATGCCACTCCTGCCCTCCACGCGCTCAACTATCCAGCAGGCCTTGCTCGGCTATGCCCCCTACATGGAGAGGCTCAGCACATTGACTGAACAGATTGGCACCTGGATCGAACAAGCTCAAAAAGCAGGCACGCTCTCAGCCTCTTTACCAGGCGAAGTCGTTCTTTATACGATTTTTGCCAGATCTTGTGACCCTGTTGCAGATTTCCTCAAAATGGGCGGGGCATTTTCTGATGCTGATATTGTCGATTTGCTGATCCACATCACTTTTGAAGGGATGACAGGACGATCCTGAGCCCTCAGTGCGTATACGCAGCCGTATCAGCTAGAATCATTTTCTTTTGTCTGGGCATCGTATGTGGTTTAAAAATCTTAAAGTATTTCGTCTTGCAACGTCCTGGAATCAAACGGCAGAACAGCTCGATGCCCTGCTTGCCAAAGAAGTGTTTGTTCCTGCTGGCGCAGCCGCACCGGTTTCAATAGGCTGGGTACCTCCGGTCGAAGCAGACACCCGTCTGGCCTATAGTGTCAACGGTCAGCTCCTCTGCTCTCATCGCTCTGAAAAGAAACTGCTCCCTGCTTCTGTCATCAACCAGTTCGTGAAAGCCCGTGCACAAGAACTCGAAGAGCAACAAGGCTTCAAACCAGGTCGCAAGCAATTACGTGACCTCAAAGAAGAAGTCACAAATACTTTAATTCCACGTGCCTTTAGCATGCAACGAGATACTCGTGTTTGGATTGATCCCGTGAATCACTGGCTGATCATCGACACTGCCTCTGCATCAAAAGCTGAGGAAATCCTCTCCGCTCTCGGAAAAGCGATTTATCCATTCCCGGTCGAACCACTTCAGGTCACCATCAGCCCAGGGGCTGCGATGACGGACTGGATTATCCGCGGCGAGGCAGCTGCGAACTTTTCTATCGATCAGGATGCTGAACTGCGTGCAGGTGGCGATAAGGCTGCCGTTGTGCGCTATGTCAAACATGCGCTCGATAGCGACGAAATCCAAAAACATGTACAAGGTGGCAAGCAATGCACCCGACTGGCACTCACCTGGAATGACAAAATCTCGTTTGTGCTGACGGAGAATCTGGATATCAAACGCGTTACTGCGCTCGACATCATGGACCAGTCTGATAGTCAAATGGCTGCCAACGAAGCTGAAAAATTCGATGGGGACTTTACGCTGATGTGCGCCGAACTCAATCTGTTGCTCAACAGCTTACTCGAGGCGCTCGAAGAAAAAGTCGTCACGCTCAAGGCGGCCTAACGTATGGATCTCATGATTCAAAGCCAGGTGATCGAGTCGGTCGAGGGTGGCGTCAGAATGGACGTTACCGCCGAGGACCTGCATGTGCAGGCCTATGTGGTGATTGCTCCGGCAGACTTTTCTATTGTGGAAAAGCTGATTCCCACAGCCGTTTTTGAAAGCGGTGTCCAGATTCACGTCGCAAGCGTAGACCAGGCAAGCGACATCACCGAACAAATCGTGCAAATCCTTGAAAACATGCAGCCAGAAGATGTCGTGGCCTATTTATGCGACAGCGCGATTTCTTATGGCGAAGCGTTGGCCGTACTAGGACTCAGACACTGATTGCTTAGCACGGATTGTGTCGTGGTGATTAAGCTGCCACCAAGCCGTTGCAGCAATCCGGACCGTTTCAGTTTGCACGCGCTGCGCAAACTGAAACGCCTCGCCGTAAAGCGTTTCATCCGGGAATTCCGTCACGAGCTTGAGGCCAGATGCCTGTTGATCATTCTGGCTCAATATGCAAGCAATACCGTTGTGCACTTCAAACGGTACAGACCCTGCATGGGTGGCGTAAATTCCCAATTGCTCCTGATTGAAGGCCGCGAGCCCAGGAATGGCTGCAATCTCAGGCGTTATCATCTCTAACCACTGGCGAGCGATCTGCTTGTAGGATGCCTGATACCGTATGATCAGGAAAAATCCCTTTGGAATACTCCATAGTTCAAACCCGCGTGGCAAATATCCCGTGAACGGTCGGGTCCACTCATGCGCGGGGTATCCATGCAGACTAAGGTGCAGTTGCGCACCGGTTTGGTCAAGCGCATGCATGCGTGCCGCAGTCTCATACCAGGGTGCGTGCTCGCGATACTCCAGATCATCGCCCAGTCCGGTATATCGAGCCGCATGATGAATATGCTGGGGATGGATCGCGACGTACTCACCTTGCAACTGGTAGCCATCCGGATTCTCAAGCGGGACCAGCGCAAAATGCGATCCAGACTGAGCGGCGAGCCATTGCCCACCTCTTAACGCTCCCACAATGCCGGAGGGCTCGTTTGCATGCTGCCCACCCGTCAACACGATGGCAGGAAGTTCGCCGCGTTTGAGCACCCCTTTGACGGCCCTGCCTTGCCGGGAAACAAAATCAAATGAGGTGCCATCAAAGGCCTTTAAGGACTGCTCAATCGCGTCTACAGAAAGCGCTGCTGCGCATACGGAGAGGTCGTTTGCCGCAGTTGCGTGCGCGGGCACAAGGTCTTGCGAGGTGTTTTGAGCGGTGGCTTGAGCGGAGTTTTGTGGAGTGGGTTGCGAAGCAGTTTTTAAGGTATCTTGTAGCGGCGGTAGCTCACTGCCCACAGGATGCAAAACAATTTTGATTTGAACCGGTCCGGCCCCCATCCGGATATCCGGCACAATCTGCCCGGGCTGCAAGCCGCGATCGCCTTTGACACGACCGGAGTATTTCTGAAAAAACTCAAGAATGGAAAAATACAGGTCTTCGTGCAGTGCCTCGAGCGTACTCATCACCAGCACACCATTTACGTCTGTGCGCTCGGCACCCGGCACCTCGACGCGTATTTCAAGTCTTTCAAAATAAGGCTCCTGTTGTCCCCAGTCATGCTGACACACCCACTGCATCACTTCTGCGAACGCACGTTCGATCTCGGTCGTTACAGCCTGCTCGCATAGGGATTGTCCCGAAACAGGGTCCGTGACCCTTAGCATGCCAGTCGGACATAGTGTGCTTTCCTTAAGGTGATCGATGACCCAGACGTTAGGTGCCTCAACCACATGGTGCGCACTGTTGCCTTGAAGATCCTTGGTGGTGACTTGGTAGCTTGGGCATTGCAGCGGACCACGGATGGGCGCTAGACCCTTTATCGTCGTGGAAGTACCATTCTCGGCATCCATAGTGAATGATGCATGACTGACCGGTACCCAGGTCACTTCGCAGTGTTTGAGAAGGCGAGCCAGGGGATAGGCTTCAAGTAAAAATCGCTTGGGATCACACCCCACTATCACGGGATAATGAATTCTGAGCGCCACAAGCGTGGAGATATCGAGTTCTTCGAGAAAAAAATGCAATAACGGTTTATAGGTCGAACGCACACGTGCCTTGATCCCGTGTTCACTGAGCCTCTGCTGGACACGCAAGCGTTCTGCATGGCTTTCGTATAGCCAGAGCGACATATTCAGGCCGGACCAGGCTGACAACCGTTCATCGGCGAGCAGCGTGGTCGCGGTACGGGCAATAGTCTGTTCAAGCATCACTGTCATCATTGACCTCAGTTGATTCTATTTCGATCATCCGTGCTTGCCGGTCGGATCAATTCTGTCTCTTAACCAATCCCCGAGCAGATTCAGTCCCAACACACAACACATGATCATCAATCCAGGAAAGACACTCACCCACCAGGCTGTTTGCAGGTAGGTGCGGCCATCGGCCAGCATACCGCCCCAGCTCGGCGTCATGGGATCGACACCCAGGCCCAGAAAGGTCAGACTGCTTTCGAGCAGAATATTATTCGCGACGTTGAGCGTAACGAGCACGATCACTGAACCCATCAGATTCGGAAGAAGGTGGTGCCAGATAATCGCACGGTCCGAGGCCCCCATCGCCTGGGCTGCCTGTATAAACTCCCGGTCACGTAAGGCCAGCACCTGGGCACGCACCAGACGCGCGTACTGGACCCATTGTGAAATCACCATAAAGAAAATAATATTAAACAGCCCTCCTCCAAGGATTGAAATAAAGGTGATCGCGATCAGAATAAAGGGCAGAGCCAACTGGACGTCCACGCAGCGCATGAGGAACATCTCCCAGAACCCGCGGTAATAGCCTGCAACCAGTCCGATCAACGTCCCGAGAATGACAGCACCCAGCACAGAGCAGACGCCAACAATCAACGAAATGCGCCCTCCCACAATCACGCGCGCCAGCACATCTCGACCGAGCGGATCCGTGCCAAGAATGTGGGACCAGGAAGTAAAAGGCTTGCTGAGTCGGGCGGCCAGATCCATGGTTTCGCCGCCGTCAGGAAACAACCAGGGTGCGCACAGGACCAGTAATACTATCGTACCCGTCAGGGCACAACCCAGCCACAATTCAAGAGAGCCGCGCCGTTTAAGCACCGCTGACAACGTGCCTGGTTCAATCGCAGAATCTTTCATCGCGTACGGATCCTCGGATCGACCAAACCATAGGCTACATCCACCATCAGATTGACCATCACAATCATGAAGGCGAGGACCGTCACAGTTCCTTGTAATACTGGGTAGTCGCGACCCGAGATGGCATCGAACGCAAGCGTACCCAGGCCGGGCCAGTTAAATACCTTTTCGACAACAACAATGCCGCCCACCAGACTTCCAAATTGCAGTCCGATAAACGTGATCAGCGGAATTGCACAATTCCTCAGCGCATGCTGGTAGAGCACCACACGCTCTTTGAGGCCTTTGCTGCGAGCGACCATGATGTATTGCGCAGAGAGAATTTCAAGCATGGCCGTGCGAACCAGGCGAATATTGGTGGCAGACAAGATCACAGCCATCGTGACTGCAGGCAGCACAAGACTCAGGGGGCCATCCATGCCGGAGGGTGGGAACAACGGGAATACGATCGAGAACAGCAATACCAGCATGATAGCGAGCCAAAAATTCGGGAATGACAGTCCCACCAGCGACAATATGCGAATCAGCTGATCAGCCCAACCGCCTTGATTGACTGCGGCACGCATACCAAGCGGAATGGAGATCAGGACAGACAGCAGCAAGGAGGTAAAGGTCAACGAAAGCGTGGCAGGCAAGGCATCACCCACCAAGCGAGAGACTGGAGTGCCCCCTAGAAAGCTGCGGCCCATGTCCCCAGTTAGCAATCCATGCATGAACCCGAAGTACTGCTCGAGAAAGGATCGATTGAGTCCCAGATGCTGACGGATATTCTCCAGATCCTTCTCGGTAATGCTCCCCGCCCCTTGGGCGAGCATCAGGGACGGGTCACCGGTCAGGCGCACCGCCCAGCTGACCAGCAAAGTGACCACCACAATCACGAAAGCCGCCTGCATCAGGCGCTTGAGTAAGAAGCCCGTCAAGTCAGGATACTCCTTCGACTTTCAGCAAAGTGGCTGGAAGCGTCCTTCACTCAATGGTCTCCTTCAGGAAGCGAAAGCGACCATCCGCAGGCAGCGTCAGATTCTTGACGCGCTGATTAATGCCGTAAATCGTGTTCAAACTGTAGAGCGGCATTTCGAGAGCCTGCTCGGCGACATATTTGGCGACTTCGCGCAAAATTCGCTCGCGCTCGGCAGCATCGTAGGTGTTGCGCTGGGCATCTAGCATCTGATCGAGCTTGGCATCCTTATCGTAGGGATTCCAGCGTTGACCACTGTGATACATGGCATAGGCGGTGTTATCAAAATCGAACGTCCAGCCACCCCACTGGTTCTGCCACATTGCCCCTGTCTTGCCGTTTGGAATAATGTCGTTGAGCAGCACGCTGGTCTCGTAGCCTTTGAGGTTTGGCTTCAGACCCACGGCCTGGAGGTAGCCCGCAACGGCCTGGGCGACTTCCCTAAAGTTAGAGTCGGTGCCACGAAAATCAATCTGGATGGGCGTGCCTGGCTTGACTCCCGCCTTCTGCAGCAACGCTTTTGCACCTGCCGGATCAAAGGGAACGGGCTTGAGTGCAGGATCATATCCAAACGAGAGCTTGCCCTGAAAACTGGCGACAGGCTCAGCGTGTCCCTGCATGATTTGTTTGATGATGGTGTCGCGATCGACCGCCATCGTAAGCGCACGTCGCACATTCACGTCTTTCAGGAGTGCATCCTGTGTGTCGTAGCGCAAGGCCAGCGTCGTCGGGCCATTAATACTGGCGGTGCGTAACTTGGGATCCTTTTTGACCACATCGACCATACTCAGGGGAATAGTCGTCGCGATATCCAGACGGCCTGCCTGTAACTCGGCGACCTGGGTGGCCGCTTCGGAGATGAATTTATACACCAGGCCATCGAGCTTGGGCGCACCATCCCAGTAGCCGTCATTGCGTTCAAGTGTCAGGCTCACCTTTGGTTTGTACTCCACGAACTTAAAGGGGCCCGTTCCTACAGGATTGGCATTAAAAAACTCATCGCCCTTCTCTGTAATGTACTTGGGTGGAACAATCATCCCACCATAGCCGGCGAGCTTGGTCAGCAATACTGGATCAGGACGTGACAGAATGAAATCAACCGTGAGGGGATCCACGATTTTGACTTCTTGAATCGCGTTGTAATTGGATTGTTGAGGACCTTTGGCGCCTTCGGGTCCAAGGAGCCGGTCAAAGGTGAATTTCACCGCATTGGCATCAAAGGGCTCACCGTTATGAAATTTAACGTTTTCACGCAATTTGAAACGTATACGCGAATTATTATCCAGAATCTCCCAGGAAGTTGCCAATCCTGGGACGAGTTTCATGTCTGAGGTGCGCATGGTCAAGCCGTCAAATAGCTGACTGCCAACGCCACCCCAGGTCACAAGAAAGGTATCAATAGGATCCCAGCTACCTGGATCACCTGCAGGCGCAGCAATACTGAGTGTGCCCGCAGCGTGCGTGAGCGCTGGCATCGCCAGGGTTGTCATGGCCAGCAATGAGGCTGCCGCGAGTTGCTTGATACGAAACATAGAATGACTCCTTCAGTTTAAGGGTGTTTGGGCAACCCAGTGCCCAGGTTCTATTTCATGCAAAACGAATGGAACTGGCGCATCATCGATTCGCCTGATCGTACTTGGAATCTCATGCGTCATCATGGCAGTGTGGATCTTTCGACCGGGGACTGCAACAGGTACTGCGGCGAGCAATTGTCGCGTATACGGATGGGCGGGATGTTCGAATATCTGCTGGCGGGTTC
>CANBUF010000045.1 GCA_947372575.1 Alcaligenaceae bacterium
ATGGTCGATGCAGGGCTGATCGTCATTGCAACCTTTATCTCACCCTATTTGCGCGACCGACAAACAGCCAGAAATCTGTTTACTACTGACGAGTTCGTCGAAGTATTCATCGACGCTCCCCTGGAAGTCTGCATCACACGCGATCCCAAAGGTCTTTACGCCAAGGCACAAAAAGGTGAAATCAAAAACTTCACCGGCATAGATGCGCCATACGAAGCACCCGAACACGCTGAAGTTGTTTTAAAGACAAATGACCAATCCGTTGACGAACTTGTTCGTCAGCTTCTTGGTCATTTGCACATCGCTACGGAGAGAACCCTGTAACGATGTCGGAGTACTTCTGGTTGCTGTGCAGCTAGTTTTTCAATCGGCAGTTCGGGCAGCAGCCCAGCTAGCTATTCGCTCAGCCGCTCAGGCAGCAATTCAGGCTGTCACGACTGGAATCCCTGCAATTTTTGCAGACCACTCTTTGGGACCTGTTGTGTGAACAGAAGTGCCCTTTGAATCTACCGCAACCGTCACGGGCATGTCCACTACGTCAAACTCATAGATCGCTTCCATACCCAGGTCTTCGAAGCCGACAACCTTGGCACCCCGAATCGCTTTGGAAACCAGATAGGCTGCGCCACCCACTGCCATCAGATACGCAGACTTGTGTTTGCGGATCGATTCAATCGTCGCTGGACCACGTTCAGCCTTGCCAATCATGGCGAATAAACCTGTTTGTTCCAGCATCATGTCAGTGAACTTATCCATGCGCGTCGCTGTAGTTGGACCTGCAGGTCCGACCACTTCATCACCCACAGGATCCACTGGTCCGACGTAGTAAATGGTACGTCCATGAAAATCGACGGGCAATTTTTCACCCTTGGCCAGCATGTCCTGAATACGTTTATGCGCCGCATCACGACCGGTGAGCATCTTGCCATTCAACAACAACGTCTGACCTGGTTTCCAGCTTGCAACCTGTTCCTGCGTCAGGGTATTGAGATCGACCTGGGTTGAGGACTTGTAGTCTGGTGCCCAATGTACATCCGGCCAGTCAGACAACGAAGGCCGGTGCATGTGCGCAGGTCCCGAACCATCCAGCTCAAAATGCGCATGGCGAGTCGCCGCGCAGTTGGGGATCATCGCAACGGGAAATGATGCAGCATGGGTCGCAAAGGTTTTGATTTTGACATCCAGCACAGTCGTCAAACCGCCCAGGCCTTGTGCACCAATACCAAGCGCATTGACCTTCTGGTAGAGCTCGATGCGTAATTCTTCAAGCTTGGTCTTTGGACCGCGCTCGAGTAACTCATACATATCGAGGTCTTCCATGAGCGCCTGCTTGGCCATCAGCACAGCTTTTTCTGCCGTGCCGCCGACACCAATTCCCAGCATGCCTGGCGGGCACCAGCCAGCACCCATGGTGGGCACCGTTTTCAGAACCCAGTCGACAATCGAATCGTTTGGATTGAGCATAGCAAGTTTTGACTTGTTCTCGGAACCACCACCTTTGGCAGCGACCTGCACATCGACTTTGTCGCCCTGCACCAGTTCGACATTGACGATACAGGGTGTGTTGTCTTTGGTGTTCTTACGCGCAAAGATCGGATCATCCAGCACGGAGGCACGCAAGGGATTTTCAGGATTGAGGTAACCACGACGCACGCCTGCATCACACAATTCCTGGATGCTCATCTTGCTGTTAAAGCGCACATCCATACCGATTTTCAGAAAGACGTTGACGATGCCGGTATCCTGACAGATTGGCCGACGACCCTCTGCACTCATGCGTGAGTTTGTCAGGATCTGCGCCATGGCATCTTTAGCGGCCGGGCTTTCTTCACGCGCATAGGCGCGCGCCAGATGCTGGATGTAATCGGCGGGATGGTAGTAACTGATGAACTGAATCGCATCGGCGATCGAGGAAATAAAGTCTTCTTCCTGAATGGTGACTGACATGATGGTTACCTGTGAGTGAATCAAAAAAAATTATTTGCTCTTCCAGACGGGTTTGCGCTTTTCTGCAAACGCGAGTGAGCCTTCTCTTGCGTCTTGTGAAGTAAATATGTGGCTGATCAACGGACGCTGCATTTCAAACATTTCTGTTGTCGGAAAATCCAGCCCCTGGTTCATCACGCTTTTAGCAGCCTGAACCGCCAACGGGCCATTTTCGCAGATCTTGCGGGCAAGGACGAGCGCCTCGGCCAACGCCTGACCTGGCTCGGTCATGACGTTAATCAGTCCAAACTGATGGGCACGTTCAGCCGAGAGCATATCTCCGGTCAGAATGACTTCCATGGCAATATGGTAAGGAATCTGACGTGGCAGGCGAAGCAATCCGCCTGAACCAGCCACCAGGCCACGTTTGACCTCAGGCAAGCCAAATCTGGCATTGTTGGCCGCGACCACCAGGTCACAGGCCAGCATCATCTCAAAACCTCCTGCCAGGGCAAAGCCTTCAACTGCCGCAATCAGCGGTTTTTTAGGCGGAGCTTCGTTCAGTCCGGCAAAGCCTTTACCCTCGACAACTGAACGAATACCCGTCCTGGCAAAATCCTTAAGATCCATCCCGGAGCTAAACGTACCACCAGCGCCCGTCAGGATGCCAATCCGGACATCTTCGCGCGCATCCATTTCGTCGAAGGCTGCAGCCATCTGGATGGCGGTATCAACGGAGATCGCATTGCGTGCTTCAGGACGGTTAATCGTGATGATCTGAATACCATCAATAAAATCGACACTAACCAGTGATGACATAGGGACTCCCAGGGTAAAAATCAGTCAAAAAACAGGATAATTCCATGAATCATAGGCGATTCGTGCCAAAGCCACCGCCCAGAGCTCCCCCACGCTAAAATGCTCGGTTATTTAGCCCTTAACGCGTCCAACTACATTCATGCTTACTTTTCAGCAAATCATCCTGCGCCTGCAAGAATACTGGGGTCAACAGGGCTGCGCCCTGCTCCAGCCCTACGATATGGAGGTTGGCGCGGGCACCTCGCACACGGCAACGTTTTTGCGGGCGATTGGCCCAGAGCCTTGGCGTGCCGCTTACGTACAGCCTTCACGACGTCCAAAAGACGGTCGTTACGGTGAAAATCCAAACCGTCTGCAACACTATTACCAATACCAGGTCGTGCTCAAACCCGCACCTCCGGATATTCTCGACCTCTATATTGGCTCTCTGGTTGCTCTGGGCATCCGCCCGACCGAGCACGACATCCGCTTTGTCGAAGATGACTGGGAAAACCCAACACTGGGCGCCTGGGGTCTGGGTTGGGAAGTCTGGTTAAACGGCATGGAAGTCACCCAATTTACCTATTTCCAGCAGGTCGGCGGACTCGACTGCCTGCCAACGACTGGAGAGATCACCTATGGTCTCGAACGCCTGGCCATGTACCTGCAGGGTGTTGAAAGTGTCTACGATCTGGTCTGGACTGAGAGCCCGCATGGCAAAGTACTCTACCGTGATGTCTTTCATCAAAACGAAGTTGAGCAATCCACCTATAACTTTGAATATGCCGATGCCGAGATGCTGTTCAGGCATTTCACGGATTACGAAACGCAGGCCAAACGCCTGATGGACGTGCCACTCGCTTTGCCTGCCTATGAAGCAACGCTCAAGGCCGCTCACACCTTCAACATGCTCGATGCCCGAGGTGCGATCAGCGTGACTGAACGTGCCGCCTACATTGGTCGTATTCGCAATTTGTCACGCGCAGTGGCTCTTGCCTATTACGAATCACGCGAAAAACTTGGTTTTCCCATGCTCCAAACTACTCAGGAGGCGCGTTAATGTCAGCCCGTCCTCTGCTCGTCGAACTGTTCACAGAAGAACTCCCCCCAAAAGCGCTCGCCAGACTCGGCGAGTCCTTTGCACTTGGCCTGCAAAACGCCCTGCACCAGCAAGGCCTGATTGCACCAGATAACGAGCGCGTCGTGTTTGCGACACCGCGTCGACTGGCCGTGCGCCTCACGCGGGTGCTCCCCCTCGCGCCCGACCAGACCTTTACTGAAAAACTCATGCCAGTCAAAGTCGGACTGGATGCCAGCGGTGCCGCTACGCCCGCCTTACTTAAAAAACTTGCAGCCAAAGGCTGGGAGAACATGGATGCAGCAACTCTGGCACGCGAATCCGATGGCAAACAGGACTACCTGGTTGCGCGCGGCACCGCTGCGGGTGCGTTACTCACCAACGTCCTGCAGGCTGCGATCGAAAGTGCCATTGCCGGCCTGCCCATTCCAAAAGTCATGCGCTACCAGCTCGCGGATGGCCTGACCTCGGTGAAGTTTGTGCGGCCCGCGCATGCGGTGATTGCGCTTTTTGGTGAGGACGTTGTTCCACTCCAGATCCTGGGACTTGAAAGTGGTCGGGACACGCACGGTCATCGCTTTCTGCATCCAGGAAAAATTTCCATTCACTCGGCCGATAGCTACGAAAAGCAATTGGCCGAGACCGGTCACGTTGTCGCGTCCTTTGATACCCGTCGCACACAAATCGCAGGCATGCTGGCAGATCAGGCCACAATCCTGGGCGCAACGCTCGGCCAGGATCCAGAGGTTGAGGCCTTGCTAGACGAGGTCACGGCTCTCGTTGAGTCACCCATCGTCTATGTGGGTGCTTTCGAGCCGCGGTTTCTTGCCGTGCCTCAGGAGTGTCTGATTCTGACTATGCGTCTGAACCAAAAATACTTCCCTCTCTTTAACCCTGCCACTGGCGCGTTGACCCATCAGTTCCTGATTGTCAGCAACATGCCGACCAAGCTTCCCGAAGCCATCATCGAGGGCAACCAGCGCGTCGTGCGTCCACGTCTGGCTGACGCACAGTTCTTCTTTGATACGGATCGCAAACTCCCTTTGCACGCGCGCGTCGAACATCTCTCAACGATCATTTATCACAATAAACTTGGCACGCAACTCCAGCGTGTCCTGCGTGTGCAGAAGATTGCTGCCTGGATTGCGCATGCACTGGGCACTGACCCAGCGCCTGGCGCACGTGCCGCAAGCCTGGCCAAAGCAGACCTGACCACGAATATGGTGGGTGAATTTCCTGAGCTGCAAGGCATCATGGGTGCCTACTATGCGCGCGGCGACGGAGAATCTGAAGAAGTCGTGCAGGCGCTACTTGGCCAATATCGCATTCGCCTCGAACACCCTGTCGACCCCACACAGTTGACACCAGCAATTCTATTCATGGCCGAACGTGCTGAGACACTCGTTGGCATCTGGGGCATTGGCCTGGCTCCGACCGGAGAGCGCGATCCCTTTGGTTTGCGTCGTGCGGCACTTGGCCTGATTAGTGCCTTCGAACAGTTGACGGCAGGTGGCGTGCTCAGTATTGTGCAAAATGGTCCGTTAACCATGGATGGCTTGATCGAAGCAGCAACACTGGCTTTTGATGCAGGGACGCTTGCGGATACGACGTCTAGTGAAGTGCATGCCTTTATTATCGAACGTCTGCGCAATCAGCTGATCCAGAATCATGATCGCAATGCTGTCGAAGCTGTATTGGCTATCGAGCCACCGATTCATCAAGTACTCGCACGCGTGCAGGCGGCTGCGGCCTTTGCCCTGGGTGCCGATGCGATCAGTCTGGCAGCTGCCAACAAACGGATTGGCAACCTGCTCAAAAAGGCCGATGACACACTGAGTCCCGTGGATCCTGACTTGCTGACTGAACCGGCGGAACAGGCACTTGCACAAGCCCTTGGTCAATTACAGCCCATTGCACAATCCTGCTTTGATACGGGTGATTACATGGCTGCTATGCAAACACTGGCACGTGCACGTACGCCAGTGGATGCATTCTTTAACGACATCATGGTGATGGCCGATGATCCTGCTGTGCGTAATAATCGCCTGGCACTCCTCGCTCAATTACACGGCCTGATGAATCTGGTGGCTGATATTTCAAGGTTGGCACCATGAAGCTCATCATCTTGGATCGCGATGGCGTGATCAACCAAGATAGCGCAGCCTATATCAAGCACCCGGATGAGTGGATTGCCATCCCGGGTAGCCTGCAAGCCATTGCAAGACTGCATCAGGCAGGTTGGACGATCGCGGTCGCCTCCAACCAGTCTGGTCTGGCCAGAGGGTACTTTGACACAACCATCCTGACGGCCATTCACCACAAACTGCGCAAGGAGCTGGCGCAAGTCGCTGGCTCGATTGATGCTTTTTTTGTCTGCCCGCATGGGCCCGAAGACACCTGCGTATGCCGCAAGCCCCTACCCGGTCTGTTTCACGATATTGCCCAGCGGTTTGATACTGATCTGACAGGTGTCCCTGCTGTGGGAGATTCCATGCGCGACCTGCAGGCCTCCTATGCAGTCGGTTGCACACCTTGGCTCGTACAGACCGGCAATGGTGCAAAAACAATCAACCAGGAAGGGCTGCCGCCCACAACAAAATTTGCAGCCGATTTGGCTGCGGCTGTCGATCAGATTCTTTCAGGACCTTAAACCCGCTATGCTTTTTATCCGGTCAACTGTTTACGCCCTGTTTCTGATCACAACAGTCATACCTTATGCCTTCGCATGCATGATCTGGTCGCCTTTACCCCTGCATTGGCGCTTCAAGCTCACCATGGGCTGGCCCAGACTGGCGATCTGGGGCGCACGCGTGATATGCGGTGTACGCTGGCGCGTCCAGGGCTGGGAAAACCTGCCTGAAGGCCCTGCCATCGTCCTGTCTAAACACCAGTCGGCCTGGGAAACACTATTTCTGCCATCGCACCTGCCTCGCGAAGTCTGTTTTGTTTATAAACGTGAACTGCATCGAGTGCCCTTTTTTGGCTGGGGCCTGGCCATGCTGGCAATGATCCCGATTGATCGCAGCAAAGGCCGTGATGCTTTTGAGCAAGTCGTCAAAATCGGGCAGCAACGGCTGGATCAGGGTCGCTGGCCCATTATGTTCCCAGAGGGCACACGGATTGCACCAGGCAAAATGGGACGCTTCAAAATGGGCGGTGCGTTATTGGCGACCCGCACGGGAGCACCTGTCATCCCGATCGCATTGAATGCTGGTGAATGCTGGCCACGTAATGCGTTTATCAAACGCCCAGGCCTGGTGACCGTGTCAATCGGTGCACCGATTCCTTCTGTAGGCTTGACGCCAGAGGAGCTCAATGCAAAGGTCTCGGCCTGGATCGAAACAGAAATGCACCGCATCAGCCCAGAGCGCTACCCTGCTAAACCACCACATAGCGGGGGTGACTCCACACCTGGCACAGACACTGGCAGCGCTGTGCGCACTCCACATGGCAGCGCTCCAGATCGGTCATGAGTCAGCTTGACCTCTTGCTAACGGATGCAGACACCCCTCAACCGGGGTGGACCATTGCACCCGTTACGCTTGCGCCCGATGCAAAATGGCGACTACTTAAACACGGTGATCAGACGGTCGGATTCGTACTGATGCGTTCACGACGCCGAAGCATTGGATTCGTAATCGGTGAAGAGGGCTTGCGCGTCACCGCTCCGAACTGGGTCACCTTGCAGCAAATAGACGCCGCAGTGATCGAAAAGATGCCATGGATCCTGAATAAGCTTAAGGACTGGCAAGCACGCAAGGAGCAGCTCGCCATGGCGCACACGCGCTGGCAGTCGGGCGGCGAACTCCCCTATATGGGCTGCAAAATCATCTTGCGCAGTGGTGTACCGGGTCCGCATGTGCCCCATGGCTCTCCATATTTCGATGGTGACGCCAACGCCCCACTGCCAGGTCAATCTCTCTGGCTGCCACTGCCTCAGGATGCCGACGCCAACCGGATGCGCGACATGACACAAGCCTGGCTGCAGTCTCGGGCACGGGTGTGGTTTGATCTGCGGCTCAAACACTACCTGGCTCAAACGGGCCTGCAAATCCGCCAGTGGCGACTGTCTTCAGCTGCGACGAGATGGGGCTCGTGCACCAGTGATGGCAACATCATGCTGAACTGGCGCCTGATCCACTTCGCACCGATGGTGATCGACTATGTCATTGCCCACGAACTCGCCCATCTGCGCGAAATGAATCACAGCCACGATTTCTGGGCTGAGGTCCAGCAACTCTATCCGGATTACCATACTGCGCGCCAAATGCTCAATAAGCACACTCCTGATGGCGTGCCTGAAATCTAAGCAGCCAGACGCATGCGTTGTTATGATCAGTTCTGCGTTTAAGCCAAGCCCCAATCTCCCATTAGCTAAGGAACCATAATGCGAATTCTTCACACCATGTTGCGCGTCGGCAATCTTGAACAATCGATTGCGTTCTATACCAAGGTGCTTGGCATGCACGTATTGCGCAGCACAGAGTACCCCACTGGCCGCTTTACCAACACCTTTGTTGGGTATCAAGATGAAAGCGCAGGCCCTGCGCTGGAGCTGACCTACAACTGGGATACAGATGCCTACGATCTGGGTACAGCTTATGGCCATATCGCTCTCGAAGTCGAAAATGCCTACGATGCCTGTGACCGGATTCGTGCGCTTGGCGGCAAAGTCTCCCGTGAAGCAGGACCGATGAAGCATGGCACAACTGTCATCGCCTTTGTCGAAGATCCTGATGGCTACAAAATTGAATTAATCCAGAAAAAAACAGCCTGAGCAGGTTCACACGCCCACCATGCTGAACATTCTCTGGCTAAGCTTCTTTCTGATTGCTGCGGTATCCTCAGTCCTGCAATGGCTGGTGCTGGGGAACAGTGATATTTTTGGAAAGATGGTGGCCAGCCTTTTTGACATGGCTGCTTTGTCCGTACAGTTGATGGTAATCCTGTTCGGAACACTGACACTATGGCTGGGCTTTTTACGAATCGCAGAATCTGCCGGAATGGTGGCGGCCCTGGCACGCTGGCTCGGCCCCCTCTTTGCCAGGCTCATGCCTGGCGTGCCCAGAGGCCATCCTGCCATCGGTCTGATCACTCTGAATTTTGCAGCGAATGCCCTAGGTCTGGATAACGCGGCTACACCGATCGGTCTGCGCGCCATGCGCGAGTTGCAGGCGCTGAACCCGGACCCCGAAACAGCGACTAACGCGCAAATTCTTTTTCTGGTTCTGAATGCCTCCTCACTGACGTTAATCCCGGTGAGTATTTTCATGTACCGCCTGCAGCAGGGTGCGCCTGATCCTACACTGATCTTCTTGCCCATCCTTCTGGCCACAAGCGCTTCGACCTTAACTGGCTTTCTGTCCGTTTCATTCATGCAACGTCTGCCCTTGCGCGATCCGGTTGTCCTCATGTGGATCTTTGGTATCGCACTCTTTTTAGGCAGCATCATGGCGGGCGCCCTGAGTCTGAGTACAGCAGCACTTGCTCACATTTCCTCACTGACTGGCAATCTTGTGTTGTTCGGAATTATTGTGACCTTTGTCGCTGTGGGTGCCTGGAAAAAACTAGACGTCTACGAAGCCTTTCTTGCAGGCGCACGCGAAGGCTTTGATATCGCCAAAGACTTGCTCCCTTATCTGGTCGCCATGCTTTGCGCTGTCGGCGTTCTGCGCGCCTCAGGTGCGCTGGATATTGCACTGGACGGCATCC